>CADCUT010000081.1 GCA_902805975.1 uncultured Rubrobacteraceae bacterium
GGACTCGCACGACGCCCGGGTTCGGCGCCTCCCCGGCGGCGCTCGCGTTCGCCTTCGTCTCGTGCCAGGACTACCAGAACGGCTTCTACGCCGCCTACGGGGCGATGGCCCGCCAGGAGCAGGACCTCGACTTCGTCGTGCACCTCGGCGACTACATCTACGAGTACGGTCCCTCCGAGACCGCCGTCCCCGGCCGCCAGCACAACGGGCCGGAGATCATAACCCTCGCCGACTACCGCAAGCGCCACGCGCTCTACAAGAGCGACGAGGATATGCAGGAGGCCCACCGCCTCTTCCCCTTCATCGTCACCTTCGACGACCACGAGGTCGAGAACAACTACGCGGACGCCATCGCGGAGGAGGGTAGCGAGACGCCGACGAGGCGCCAGTTCCTCAGGCGCCGCGCCGCCGGCTACAGGGCCTACTACGAGAACATGCCATTGAGGCCGTCCTCGATGCCGCAGGGCCCGGACATGCGCCTCTACCGGCGCTTCAACTACGGCGACCTCGCCCAGTTCAGCGTGCTCGACACCCGCCAGTACCGCACGGACCAGCCCTGCGGCGACGGCTTCACGGAGCGCTGCGCCGGGGCCCTGAGCGACCGGCAGACCATGACCGGCCCCGAGCAGGAGCGCTGGCTAAAGGAAGGCATGGGCCGCAGCCAGGCGCGTTGGAACGTCACGGCCCAGCAGACCATGCTCGCCGAGTACGACTTCCGCGCCGGGCCGATGGAGTCGTTCAACATGGACCAGTGGGACGGCTACGTCGCCGCGCGCAAACGCCTGATAGGCTTCTTCGACCGTAGCAACGTGTCGAACCCCATAACGCTCACCGGCGACATCCACAGCGCCTGGGTCCACGACCTCAAGACCGATTTCGCGGACGAGACCAGCAAGACCGTCGGCACCGAGTTCGTCGGGACCTCGATCACCTCTTCGTTCCCCGGGGTCTTTATACCCGTCGTCGAGGGCGCGCGGCCCGACAACCCGCACACGAAGTTCTTCGACGGCGCGAATCGCGGGTATACGAGGTGCGACCTGAACCGGCAACGCTACCTGACGACCTTCAAGGGCGTCCCGACAGAGTCTGGCCAGGGTAGCGTCCTAACCCCGGAGGCCGCGTCCACCACCATCGCCGCCTTCGTGGTCGAGAACGGCCGGCCGGGAGCCACGCAGGTCGAGGGGCAACCGACGCCCACCTCGGCCGCCCAGGGCGAGACTGATCGGGGCTTCGAACGCCTGACGGCCAGGGAGAACTGGTAGCCGGGGCCGCGGTTCGCGGGAGCACGAAGCTCCCGCGAATCGCCTGGGCGGCGGCTAACCGGTTCGGGTGGACGCTGGGGGGATGCTCGTCCCGATCAGGGCGTCCCGCGTGACGAGGCTGGTGAGCTCCTCTTCGCCCATCCCTTCCGTGCCCGGCGGGCGCATCGGGAGGACCATGTAGCGGACGTCGGCGGTGCTGTCGTGGACGGCGACGCGGGTGCCCTCGGGCGGCTCGAAGCCGAACTCGCGCATGACGGCGCGGGGCTCGCGGACGGCGCGGGAGCGGTACTCGAAGCTCTTGTACCAATCCGGCGGGCGGCCGAGGACGTTGCGCGGGTAGCAGGAGCAGAGGGTGCAGACGATCAGGTTGTGCACCCCGGGCGTGTTCTCGACGACCACGAGGTCCGGCGAGGCCCCGGCGTCTATGCCGAGCTCGATGGCCGCGGCCTTGCCGTCCACAA
>CADCUT010000082.1 GCA_902805975.1 uncultured Rubrobacteraceae bacterium
GGCCCTCTCCTCGAACGGGCCGAGGCCGAGCACGAGGGCCGCGGTCCCGGCCCCGCCCAACTTCACGAAGGTCCGGCGGTCGATCTCGCCCAGCCGCCCGAACTCTTCGACCCGCCGTTTGTCCCAGTTGCCCCGTATGCCCATGCGAACCCCCTCCTGTAAGCAGCCCTGCGTTCCCGACTCGGTAGACGCCTCGCGGCAGACGATACCAACGGTCCGCCGGCCCGTGGTTTCACGCTGGTTAATTCCGGGTTAAAGATATCCTCCCCGCCGCGGCCACCGCTCCGGTACGCCTCCCTGACCCCGGTAGACGGGCAGTCTACAATGGGCCATTCGGAGGTTGCGAACAGAGGGAACCAGAGGGAGGAAGAGATGGCCGAGGTAAAGAGGGTCGGGATGCTAACGGGCGGCGGGGACGCGCCGGGTCTGAACGGCGTCATAAGGGCCGTCACGATGAGGTGCATCGAAGACTACGGCTACGAGGTCGTGGGCCTCAAGCGCGGCTGGAAGAGCCTGCTCTCGCCCGAGGACGACACCGTGATGGAGCTTGGCCTGGACGACGTCCGCTACATCCTGCAAGAAGGCGGCACCATCCTCGGCTCCTCCCGCACCAACCCCTACAAGAACGAGGGCGACCCCGAAAGGGTCGTCAAGCAGTTGGAGGAGTTCGGCGTGGACGCCCTCGTCGCCATCGGCGGGGACGATACGTTGGGCGTCGCCAAGAGGCTCCACGACGACTTTGGCCTGCAGATCATCGGATGTCCCAAGACCATAGACAACGACCTCTCGGCCACCGACACCACGTTCGGGTACGACACCGCCGTCGCCATCGCCACCGACGCCATAGACAAATTGCGGACCACGGCCAAGAGCCACGAGAGGATCCTGGTCGTAGAGGTCATGGGCCGGCACGCGGGTTGGATCACCTGGGGCGCCGGCATCGCGAGCGCGGCGAACGTCACCCTGATCCCCGAGGTCGAGCCGGACCTCGACGAGATAACGAACATCTTCAAGACGCGCGCCGCCAACGGCGAGAAGTGGGGCCTGGTCGCCGTCTCAGAGGGCGTTACTTTTAGCGAGGACTTCGTCACCCAGAACGCGGAGAAGGACGAGTTCGGCCACGTCCGCCTCGGCGGCGTCGCGGAGGGCCTGGCCAACGAACTCAAGGAGCGCACCGGCATAGACACTCGCCACGTCGTCCTCGGCCACCTCCAGCGCGGCGGCACCCCGACGGCAAACGACCGCATCCTCTCAACCCGCTACGGCCTGCGCGCCGCCGAGGCCATCAACAACGGCGAGTGGGGCAAGATGGTCGCCCTGCGCGGCAACGAGATCGTCACCGTGGACCTCTCGGAAGCCACCGACGAGACCAAGACGGTTCCCAGAGACCTCTACGCCGCCGCCGAGACGTTCTTCGGGTAGGACGAAACCGGCCGGGACGCCCCCCGGCCCCAGAATGGCCGCCTTCGCGGCGGTCCTCGTACCCGCGAGCGCGGCGCGGGCTCCCGAGAGACCGTCCGGGACGGCCGGCCTAGCCGGGGAGGTCCGCCGCCGCCAGTCCCGCGGCCTCCCCGACGGGCGCGCCTTCCTTGCGGGCCAGCTGGTACTCGACCGCCGGGGCCCAGAAGGACGCGGTATCCGGGGCGAGCTCCCGCAGCAGCCCCAGGGCGTCTTCGTCGGTCCGTGGGTCGGGCCTCTCTTCTTCCGTGCTTCTCTG
>CADCUT010000083.1 GCA_902805975.1 uncultured Rubrobacteraceae bacterium
CATCTGGAGCTTGCGCGTCTGGAACTCCCTCAAGATCTGCTCGATAGGCTTGTTCTCGGGGACGACGAGGCACTCCCGGACCACGTCCCTGATGTCGAACCCTTTGGGGTCCTCCCCCGCAGCCCGGAACAGGTCCTTGACGTGGACGGCGCCCAGGATGTTGTCGATGTCCTCCTCGTAGACCGGGTAGCGCGTGTAGCGTCCGAAGGCGGCCTTCTCGGCGAGCTCCCCGAGCGGCGCGTCGCTCGGCAGGGCCTCTATGTCGGGCCTCGGGACCATGACCTCGCGCGCCACCCTATCGCCGAAGTCAAAGACGTTGTTGAGGTACTCGCGCTCCTCCGGGTCGAGGACGCCCGAGGCGGTGGAGGAGGTGATCATGATGCGAAGCTCCTCCTCTGAGTGGGCCTCCATCTCCTCCCCGAGCCGGATGCCCCACGGCCTCAAGATAAAGTTCGTCGAGGCGTTGACGATCCACACCACGGGCCTGAGCAAGAGCCTGAAGAGGTTGAGCGGGCGGCTGATCCAGAGCGAGACCTCCTCGGCCCTCTGGATGGAGTAGTACTTGGGCGCCTGCTCCCCGAAGACGAGGTGCGCGTACGTTATTACCCCGAACCCCAGGGCGATCGAGACGATCGTCACGACCCGGTCGCTGCCGATCCCGACGCCGGCGAGAACGGGCTCTATGAGGTGCGAGACCGCGGGCTCGCCAACCCAGCCCAGGGCCAGGGACGCCACGGTGATACCAACCTGGCACACGGAGAGGTTCGAGTCGAGGTCCCGCAGGGTCTCGCGCACGACCCCGGCCCTGGCGCTGCCCTCCTGCTCCAGCTGCACGATACGCGACTCGCGCACGCGGACGAGGGCGAACTCCGCGGCGACGAAGAACGCGTTGAGGCCCACCAGCACAAGGGCCGTCAGCAGGTTTAGCCAGGTTAAGAGGGGCTCGTCCAAGTGTGTTTCTCGCCCCCGACGCGGCTGCGCGGGGCGAAAGGAGACCGGACAGAGTGAGTATTCGTCATCACGTTACAGGCGGATTATATCGCAGCCCGCCCCCCCGACGAAACCCGACCCACGCAAAAAGGCCCGGCCGCTTCGGCGGCCGGGCCAGAGAACGGTTGCCGGGCGTCTCTACGCCCGGCCCTCGACCTCGTACTCCCTCAGGAACCCCTCGAAGAGCCGGCGGTGGCCCTGCTCGTCGCGCAGGACCGCTATCACCATGTCGTTGGTGACGGGGTCGACCTCCTCGGTCTCCTGGATGAGGCGCGTGTAGTGCTCTATGGCCCCGTCTTCGGCGTCGATGACGCCCTTGATGACGTGGACCACGTCGATCTGGTCCTCCGGCGGCTGGAGCTTCTCCTGGACGGCCTTGAAGTCCATCGAGCCCGGCACCGTGCCGTAGAGCTCCTTGATGCGCGCCGCGAACTGCTGCGCGTGCGCCAGCTCCTCCTGGATGTCCTCTTCGATGTTCTCCTTGACCTCCTGGGCCCGGACGCCGTCCGGGTTGATGGAGCTGGTAACGTAGTTCATCACCGTCTCCAGCTCCATGAAGTACGCGGTCTTCAAGAGCTCGACGATGGCCTCACGCTTCTCGGTCAGCTCCTCCGAGAGGATGCCCTGGCTTCCCCGGTTGGTTTCCACGGTTGGTGACCTCCTGTTGAGAGTCTTCGGTACTACCCTTGTAACTTACCCTGGCGCACCCCGCATAAACGTGAAAAAGGGGACAAGTAGGCTTCAGGTTACAGGCATCAGGCTAAGTTGTCTGTCACTACGGTCGCGCTTGGACAAACGATCCTGAAACCTGGGGCCTGTAGCCTCAAACCTTTTCCCTGAAGGTCTTCGGCCTGTAGCGCTCGACGTAGCGGCGGAAGTTCTCGACCTCTTCCCTCGCCCGGTCCTCGGTCCAGCCGAGGTGATCGACGGCCACCGATGCTGCAGCCTCGTCCACGTCAAGCGCCACGTTCGGGCCGAGGCCGACCATTGTGCGCCTGAGGAGCGCGTCGGCCAGGGTCTCGGCCATCTCCCGCCTAAAGGCGTAGATGACCTCGCACCCCATGAGGCCCGTCTCGACGGACGGGTCGGGGGAGAGCGAGACGCGCAGCGACGGGTCGTCGCCGGCCTCTTCGAGCACCTCCGGGGCGCGGGCGCCGTAGAGCCTGAGCAGCCGCTCGGAGAGCTCTTCGGTGAGGCCGCTCGACCCCTTGAAATCCGCGGCGAAGGCGGCGAAGTCCGGCACCCCGCCGCCCGGCAGCGGCACCTTGTCCGTGTGGCTCGCCGGGGCGTCCCGCCCGAGCTTCTTGAGGGCGACGTCCACCGTCTGGCGGGCGAGGTTGCGATAGGTGGTCAGCTTGCCGCCGACGATGGAGATGAGGCCGTCGGCGTGCGGGCCGGCGCCCGCGACCGTGAGCCTGCCGCCGGCGACGGAGCGTTCGGTGGCGTGGTCGTAGACGACGTGGCTGCGGGTGATGGAGCTCTCGGAGCCCTCCGGCTTGAACGGGAGCGGCCTCACGCCGGAGTAGGTGAAGAGAACGTCCTCCCGGCTCAGGTTCGCCATCGGCACGACGGCGTTCGTCTCGTCGATAAGGTAATCCATCTCGTCGTCGTCAGCTGAGACAAAATCGAGGTCTTCCTTGTAGCGGAAGTCGGTCGTGCCGATAAGGTAGCGGCCGTTCCACGGCACGATGAAGTACGGCCGGCCGTCCGCGCGGGCCTCGACATAGAGGGCGTCCTGGGGGGCGCCGGGGAAGGGGTCCACTACCAGGTGCGAGCCCTTCGTACCCCCGATCATCTGCTCCCGCTCCCCCGTCTCCCCCTCGGGCGCGTCGTCGATACCGAAGGAGCCGCTCCCTGAGAGCACCCGGTCAACCCAAGGCCCCGCCACGTTGACGGTCACGGGTGCTGTCGCCGTGTACACGCCCCCGTTCAGACCGTCCTCGAACTCCACGCCCGCGACGCGGGGCAGGCCGCCGTTCTCGGCGTCGGCGAAGATCAGGCGCGTTACCCCGGCGTGGGTCACGACGACGGCGCCGTGCTCGCGGGCGCTTATGGCGTTCTCGACCGCGACCCGCTCCGCGTACTCGACCTGGCCGTCGTAGTAGGTGGCGGCGCCGAGGAGGCCGTCCGGGTTGAGGCCGGGGTAGCGTTCGAGGGCCTCCTCACGGGAGAGCATCTTGTGGTTCGGGACGGACTTGTCGAAGGAGAGGACGTCGTAGCCGATCATGCCGAGCCGGATCAGGCCCGGGCCGCGCTTGCTCCGCTCGTAGATAGGCACCACGAAGCGCAACGGTTTTACGAGGTGGGGCGCGATGCGCAGAAGCTTCTCGCGCTCGGCCAGGGACTCGCGCACGAGGTGGACCTCGTAGTGCTCCAGGTAGCGGAGGCCGCCGTGGATCAGGCGCGTCGACCACTGGGTCGTCCCGTCGGAGATGTCGCCCTTGTCGAGCAGCAACGTCTTCAGGCCGCGCATGGCCGCATCTCGGGCGATGCCGGCGCCGTTGATGCCGGCCCCGATCACGATGAGGTCGAACGGGTAGTCGCCTATATCCTTCGGGATCTGGCGGGTCATGGTGCCTCCCTCTCTATGGCCGCGGGTCTACGGGTTGTATCTCATCCAGGCGGGCCTTGATGTGCGCGAGCTCCTGAAGGACGGCGCGGTCCGTCGCCGACATCCCCCTCACATTCTCGAGGAGGGTCTCCACGTCCTCCTCGACGTCCTCGACGTCCTCTTCCAGCTCGTCTACCTCTTTGCTGATCTCCTGGACGTTCTCGCCGAGGAGCAGTTGCTGGGCGAAGGCGGCCACGCCGCCGATGAGCATCGCCAGGATCACGTTCCCCGTCCACTGCAACACCATCGAGAGCACCTTGCCCCCCGGCGTCTGCGCGGAGATGTCCCCGTAGCCCACGGTGTTTACGGTCGTATTGGCCCAGTACACCCCGTCAAAGACGCTCACCCCCTCTAACCTGGCGAAAGCGAGACCCCCGCCGAACACCGCGATAAACGCCAGCACCACCGCGTAGGGCAGGAGCGTGATGTTCACGAACCTGCCCAGAACCGCCGGCATCATGTCTATGAGCCTGAGCAGGCGCAGCACCCACAGCGCCTGGAGCACGCCGGGCAGGAGCGGGACGGTCAGCACGAGGACGGTGAGGTCGAGCTTGTTGTGCCGCAGGAACTCCCGGTCGTCCGGGGCTAGGCGGAGCATGTAGATGAACTCGAAGAGGAACCAGGCGTAGATCGCCCAGTTGAGCACGGTGCTCGCCACGCCTAGAGCGCCCTCGGGCTCTGAGAAGTGGAGGACGAGCGCGGGGATGACGAGCAACACCGCGACGACGGTGGGCGCGTCGAGCCTGCGCGCCTTGGCGGCCTGCTCCTCGGTCATGCCGGGCACGACGTGCGTGGTGCGCCCGAGATCCGTACCCTTGAGCGTTCCGGACCCCACTCGCTTCTCCTTCCGTCGGGTCCCCATGTCTACGCGGCGAACCCCGGGATGTTTCTCAGTGCAGCTTGGGCTCCGTGCGGGCCTCCATCGCCGCCTCCACGCACTCGTCCGCTCCTGAGCCCGCCGACGCCGAGACCCCGGCGGAGAAGGCCCCCTCGACGAACGGCGCGTCCACGAGCCTCACCCGGCCCCGGTCCTCCTCCGAGAGCATCTCGAGCACCATCTCCGCCGAGAGCACCGCGCTGCCAAGGTCCATGAACAGGAGGACCTCGTCGGCGCCGAGCCCCTCTATGGCGCTTTGGATCCTCTCGGGGTCCGTGCCAAAGCCACCCTCGGAGTCGCCCCCGACGGCCGAGACCTCGACCTCACCGGCCATCTGCCGGACGAGGTCGGCGGTACCCTCGGCGATCTTGGGGCTGTGCGAGACGAGCACCATGCCGACCATCAGCCGCCTCCTTCGAGCGAGCGGGCGGCGGCGTCGAGCAAGAGCCGCGTCGAGGTAGCACCCGGGTCCCTGTGGCCCTCCGCCCTGGCCCCGAGGTAGCTCGCCCGACCCTTTCTCGCCGTGAGCGGCACGGTCGACTCGGCCCCCTCCTCTGCCGCCTCAGCCGCGGCCCGGAAGACGGCGGCGACCGTCGCGTCCTGCGAGCCCGCGGCCTCTTTCGCGGCCTCGACGGCCGGCGCGAGGGCGTCCACCATGGTCTTGTCCCCCACCTCTGCCTTGCCGCGCTGCTTTATCCCCCCGAGCGCCGCCTCGAGCGCCCCGGCGGCGTCTTGCGGGGAGACCTCCTCGCCGGAGAGGGCCGTCGAGGCGCGGAGAAAGGCGGTGCCGTAGAGGGGCCCCGCCGCGCCGCCGACCTTGCCTATGAGGGCCATGGAGACGGCCTTGAGGACGTCGGACGGGGAGCCCGGCTCCTCGCCCTCGAGCCGCTCTAGGGCGGCGGCGAAGCCGCGGCGCATGTTGTTGCCGTGGTCGCCGTCGCCTATCTCCGAGTCGAGCTTCGTCAGGTACTGGCGGTTCTCCTCCATCGCGGCGGCCATCTCCCGCACGATCCCAAGCGTCCTGTCGGTCGCGCCCAAGGCGCCTCCTCTCACATACTACGCATACGGACGAACCGGCCGCCCACCGTCTGTTCCAGGGTACATCCGCCCCGAAGCACCGCGCAACAGGCGCGTTCCCCAAAAGACCAGTGTCGCCGGGACGTCCGCGCGGGGGCCGTAAAGAAGGGAGGTACCCGCTACCAGCGTGACGACTCCTCAGGGACCCCGTAGCAGGGCCTTCTCCCGGAGAGGGGGGCGTGGTTGGCGCCCCCCGAAGAAGAGACCTTGCTAGCCTCCGAAACCCAGCAGGACGAAGAGGGCCGCGCCGATGATGCCGCCGATGATGGGGCCGACGATCGGGATCCAGGAGTACTCCCAGTCGCTCGAGCCCTTCCCGGCTATGGGCAGGATGGCGTGGGCTATGCGGGGCCCGAGGTCGCGGGCGGGGTTGATGGCGTAGCCCGTCGGCCCGCCGAGGGAGAGCCCGATGCCGAGGACGAGGAGGCCGACGAGGAGCGGGTTGAGCCCGGTCGCTATCACCGCCGAGAGGTCGCCGCCGACGGCGCCGGCGTTAGCGCCGATGCCGAGGACGCCGAACAGGAGCACGGCGGTACCGATAATCTCCGTGATCAGGTTGGGCCCCGTGGCCCTGTAAGCCGGCGCGGTCGAGAACACGCCGAGCTTGAGGCCGGCGTCCTCCGTCGGAGCCCAGTGCGGCAGATAGGCGAGCCAGACGATGACGGCGCCGACGAGCGCGCCGAGCAACTGGGCGATGATGTAACCCGGCACCATGAGCCACTCGAACTGCCCGGTCGCCGCCAGGCCGATGGTGACGGCCGGGTTGATGTGGGCCCCGCTGAACTGGCCGACGCAGTAGACGGCCACGGTGACCGCCATCGCCCAGCCGACGGTGATGACGATCCAGCCCGAGTTCTCGGCCTTGGAGTTCTTGAGCAGTACCCCGGCGACGACCCCGTCGCCGAGGATGATGAGGATCATGGTGCCGATGAATTCGGCTAAATAGGCTTGCATTCGTTCCCCCCTTTCCTAGAACGGTCGTCCGGCCGGAACGTCGCAGGGCGCGGCGAGGTAGCCCTTCATCTCCTCGTCGAGCTTGAGCAGCGTTATGGAGAAGCCGGCCATCTCGAGTGAGGTCATGTAGTCCCCGACGTAGGGCATCCGCCACACGTTTACGCCCTCGTCCCCGAGCCTATCGGCCACACGGGCGTAGGCTACGTAGAGCTCCATGAGCGGGGTGCCGCCCATGCCGTTGACCATCACGGCTACCTCGGAGCCCGAGAAATCGACGGAGTCGCCGAGTATCTTGTCGAGCATCTGGTCTACGATGCTGTCGGCCGGCTCTATCTTCTTGCGCTCGATGCCGGGCTCGCCGTGGATGCCGATGCCGATCTCCATCTCGTCGTCACCGATCTGGAAGATGGGCTCCCCGCTCTCGGGCGGCGTGCAGCTCGTCAGCGCCATGCCCATCGAACGGACGTTCCCGTTGACCCTCTCGGCCAGCTCCTTGATCGCCCCCAAGTCCTTGCCGTCGTCGGCGGCGGCGCCGCAGATCTTGTGCACGAAGATGGTGCCCGCGATCCCCCGCCGCCCGCTCGTGAACGTCGAGTCCTCGACGGCCACGTCGTCGTTTGTGACCACGTAGTCGGTCTGGATGCCTTCGGCCTCGGCCAATTCTCCGGCCATCTCGAAGTTGAGGACGTCGCCGGTGTAGTTCTTGACGACGTAGAAGACGCCCGCGCCGCCGTCTACGGCCTTGGTGGCCTCGAGCATCTGGTCGGGGGTCGGGCTGGTGAAGACGGAGCCGGCGCAGGCGGCATCGAGCATGCCGGGGCCTACGTAGCCGCCGTGGGCGGGCTCGTGGCCCGAGCCGCCGCCGGAGACGAGGGCCACCTTCCCTTGCACGGGGGCGTCGGCCCTGAGGATGACGCCGTTGTCGGGAAGCAGCCGGAGCATGCCGCCGTGGGCGAGTTCCATGCCCCGGAGCATCTCCTCGACGACCCGCGCCGGTTCGTTGATGAGCTTCTTCATCGTTTTCCTTTCGACCTCTCGTCTTTAGGCCAGCGGGGATTCGACGGCTTCCTGGGCCCAGTCCTTGGAGCGGGCGACGGCCTCCTGCCACCTGCCGTAGAGGCGCTCGCGCTCCTCCTCGCCCATCTGCGGCTCGTAGCGGCGCCTGAGGCGCCACCGGGTCTTGAGCTCGTCCTGGTCCTGCCAGAAGCCGGTCGCGAGCCCCGCGAGGTACGCGGCCCCGAGGGCCGTGGTCTCAAGGGTCTCCGGCACCTCCACGGGCACGCCGAGGATGTCCGCCTGGAACTGCATCATCCAGCGGTTGGCGGCGGCGCCGCCGTCTGCCTTGAAGGTCGGGATCTTCTCCCCAGCGTCGGCCTGCATCGCCTCCACGGCGTCGCGGGTCTGGTAGCACATGGCCTCGAGCGCGGCGCGCGCGAGATGCGCCCTGGTCGAGCCGCGCGTGAGCCCCACGATGGTCCCGCGGGCGTACGAGTCCCAGTGCGGCGCCCCGAGGCCGACGAGCCCCGGCACGAAGTACACGTCGTCGTTGGAGTCGAGGCTGCGCGCGAGCTCCTCCGTCTCCTCGGCGCTCTGGATGATGCCGAGGCCGTCGCGGAGCCACTGCACGGCGGCGCCGGTGATAAAGATGGCGCCTTCGAGGGCGTACTCGACGGGCTGGTCGCCGAGGCCCCAGGCTATGGTGGTGAGCATCTGGCGCTCGCTCTTTATGGGCTCGGTGCCCGTGTTCATGAGGGCGAAGGAGCCCGTGCCGTAGGTGTTCTTGGTGAGGCCCTTCTCGAAGGCGACCTCGCCGAAGAGGGCGGCCTGCTGGTCGCCCGCAACCCCCGCGACGGGGACCTCGGCGCCGAAGACGTCGGCGTCGGTGTTGCCGTAGACGTAGGAGGAGGGCTTGACCTCGGGAAGCATCTCGCGCGGAGCGCCGAGCATCGTCAGGAGCTCGTCGTCCCACTGCAGGTCGAAGATGTTGTACATGAGGGTCCGGGAGGCGTTCGTGTAGTCCGTGACGTGGGCCCGGCCGCCGGTGAGCTTGTAGATCAGCCACGTGTCTATGGTGCCGAAGGCGATCTCGCCGTTGCTCGCCCGCTCCTTGAGGCCGTCCTGGTTGTCGAGGAGCCACTTGACCTTGGAGCCGGAGAAGTAGGCGTCTATGACGAGGCCGGTCTTGTTGGAGACCATGTCGCCGTAGCCCTGCTCGGCTAGCTCCGTGCAGATCTGGGCCCCGCGCCTGTCCTGCCAGACGATGGCGTTGTGGACGGGCTCGCCGGTGTTGCGGTCCCACATGACTACCGTCTCGCGCTGGTTGGTGATCCCGATGGAAGCGATGTCCCCTGGCTGGACCCCGGCGTCCTCGAGCGCCCCGCGCATCACGCCGAGGGTTACGTCCCAGATCTCGTTGGCGTCGTGCTCGACCCACCCGGGCCTCGGGTAGTGCTGCGTGAACTCCTGCTGGGCCTCCCCGACAGTGGCGGAATCGTGGTTAAAGACTATCGCCCGACTGGACGTGGTCCCCTGGTCTATAGCCAGTACGTAATCTCCTGCCATCGCACTCTCCTCTTTCCGTTCAACCCCACGACGAACCCCGGCGCAAAAGCGTCACCTACGCCAAACGGCACCTCCTATCCTGTCTCCCAAATGGCAGCGGCAACCGCAAATTAGGGTTTCTCCTCTCCACCACCATGCATCTTCCCTATCTATTGCCATTGCGAGCGTAGCGGAGCGGCCTCCCCGCGTCAAGAACCGCCCCTCCGCCGGCCCGGCGATATACTCCCTCTGATGGACGAGCGCAGGCGCATAAGGCTGACGAAGTACTCGACAAAGGCGGGTTGAGCGTCCAAGTTCGCCCCAGGGGACCTGGAGCAAGCATTGGAGGGGCTCGCGCCCGAATCTTTGGGAGGGTTCGTGAGCGGCATTGAGACCCGGGACGACGCCGGGTACGTGCCGTTCGGCGGCGGCCTGCTCCTGCAGTCGGCGGACTTCTTTACGCCGGTCGTGGACGACCCATACCGCTTCGGCCAGATCGCCGCGGCCAACGCCTTCTCGGACGTGTACGCGATGGGCGGCGAGCCGCTCACGGCGCTCAACCTGGTCGCCTTCCCGAGCTCGCTCGACTTGGGCGTCCTGCGCGAGATCCTCGCCGGCGGCCAGTCCAAGATAGATGAGTCGGGCGCGAAACTCTGCGGCGGCCACTCCGTCCAGGACGAGGAGCCGAAGTACGGCCTCTCCGTGACGGGCTTTGTCGAGACGGAGAACGTGGTGCGAAACGCCGGAGCACGCCCCGGCGACGCCCTGGTGCTCACGAAACCTTTAGGCTTCGGCATCCTCACGACGGCGCTCAAGCGGGACCTCGTCTCCGAAGGGGAGATAGAGGACGCCGTCGAGTCCGCGGCGACGCTGAACCGGGCCGCGCGGGACGCGATGCGCGCCGTAGGCGTCTCTGCGGCGACGGACGTGACGGGCTACGGTTTTCTCGGCCACCTCCTGGAGATGCTGGCCGCGGGCGGGGTCGGCGCGGTGGTAAGACGCGGCGACGTTCCGGTCTGGGAGCGGGCGGTGCCGCTCGCCGCCGACGGCGTCTACCCCGGCGGCCTGAAGACAAACAGGGAGTACCTTGCCGGGCGTGTGACGTTGGACGGCGTCGACGAGGAAACGATGCTGCCGCTCTTCGACCCGCAGACGAGCGGGGGCCTGCTCGTCGCCGCGCCTGAGGACCGGGCGCGGGACCTCGTCCGGATGCTGCGGGAGGACGGGGTCTCCGCGGCGGTCGTCGGCGAGGTCGTCGGGGGCGCCGGCGTCCGGGTCACGGGTTAGGAGGCCGGGGGAGCCGTGTTGCAGGCCGTCTCTATCCTGGGGGCCCTCGCCATTCTGGGGGCGTTCGCGGCAGACCAGTTCGGCTGGGTGGACCCGGGGCGCCTCTCGTACGCGCTGGCGAACTTTGTGGGGGCCGGCATCCTGACGGCGGTCGCCGTCGTGGAAGGCCAGGTGGGGTTTATCCTGCTCCAGGGAGCGTGGACGCTCGTAAGCCTGTGGGGCGCGTTCGTCGTCGTTCGCGGCGGGTCCGGGCCGCCGCCGAGGGTCGAGTAGGGGTCCCCTTGCTGCAGGTTGTATCCGTTGTCGGGGCGCTCGCCGTCCTCGGGGCCTACGCGGCGAACCAGCTCGGCAGGGTGGGACTCGAGAACCTCCCCTACCAGGTCGCCAACCTCGTCGGGTCCGCGATCCTGACCGTGATCGCCGTCGTCGAGGTCCAGCTAGGCTTTATCCTGCTCGAGGGCGTCTGGGCGCTCGTCAGCCTCCGGTCGGTCGTCAAGATCCTGCGCGGTGACCCCCCGCGTCGCGGGGAGCGCCGAGCGGAGCGCCGATAAGGAGCCTCCGCCCCCCGGCGGTCCGTCCCGCCGTCTGATAGCGTATCCACCGTCGCGGCCCGCGCCCTCCTCCGTCGGCGGCCCCGAGAAAGAGGATAGCTGATACCCGATGGCTGAAGGCTGACCGCTCAGATGCAGACCATCCTGAACAACGCGCTTCCTTTTTTCGCCCTGATCTTCTGCGGCTACGCCGCCGGCCGCCTGAACCTCCTGACCGCCACGGCCGCCGCCGGCGTCAACACGTTCGTCTTTTTTTTCGCCCTCCCGGCGTTCCTGTTCTCCCTGATGTCCTCCTCCCCCATCGCCGAGGTGCTCAACGTGCCTTTTATCGGGGCGTACGTGCTGGCGAGCCTCGCGGTCTTCGGCCTCGCGATCGCGGGCGGGCGGCTGCTCTTCGATGTCGGGCGCGGGGAGGCGGCGATACAGGGCCTAGCCGCCGTCCTCCCGAACACGGGCTACATGGGCATCCCGCTCGCGATCGCGGTCTTCGGCCGCGAGGCGGGCGTCCCCCTGGTAGTAGGCCTCACGCTGGACGGCGTGCTGCTCATCCCCCTGGGCATCCTGCTCATCGAGTCGGAGAAGGGGCAGGGCGAGAGCCCCTTCCGCACGGTCCTCGCGACCTTCCCGGACCTTATCCGGAACCCGCTAATAGTCTCGATCTTCGCCGGCCTCGCCGCCTCCGCCGTCGGCCTCACGCCTCCCACGCCCGTGAACAACTTCCTGGATCTCCTCGGCGCGGCGGCCGGCCCCTGCGCCCTCTTCGCCCTCGGCGCCACCCTCGCCAGCCGCTCGGTAGCCGGGGGAGCGGCCGAGATCGGCTACATGACCGCCCTCAAGCTTTTCCTCCACCCCGCGGCCCTCCTGCTGACGGCGGCCGTGATCTTCGACGTGAGCCCCCTCTGGACCTCGGCAGCCCTCCTCCC
>CADCUT010000084.1 GCA_902805975.1 uncultured Rubrobacteraceae bacterium
ACCGACGCGGTTTGCTACGCAGCCTAATGGCTAAAGTCCACAGGCTGTTGCAGAAGGTCCTGAACGGGGCGTGTCGGCGGCCGAAAACAACCTTTGCGTCGCGCGCGAGCGGCGTAGAAAGTTGGTCGCGACGGTGACCGCAGGGCTGCGGCCTGTGCCGTCCTCCTCGGATGCCGGTGCCCGAAGGTGAGCAACCGCTTAACGTTCTGGCCGGCGGCGATCAGCAAAGTCTCCATGTTCACCTTCTCCAGCCGTCTGAGTCTGAACCTCCGCAGGCCGTGCCAGTCTTTGGCCTCGGCGAACAGGGGCTCGACCCACACTCTTCTCTTGCGCAGCGCCTTCTCGTAAGGGAAGGTTCCGCGGTAGGCTCTGACCCGATCGACGTAGCGCTCGTCGAAGTAGCGGAGCACTTGGCGGCCCGTCTTGTTGTCCGTGCATTTGGTCCTCAGTTCGCACGCTTCGCACGTGCCGGAGTTCGCCTTGTAGACGGTCAGGCGCCTGGCCTTGTTCTTTGTGCGCGGGGATAAAGTCTCTCCGGCCGGGCATCGGTAGAGGTCACGCTCGGGGTCGTAGGCGAACTCTTCTTTGCTGAAATACGGTCGTGCCTTGCCCGCGCCGGTCAGCGGTACGTATGCTCGGATGCCGGCCCGCTCGACGGCGGCGATGTTCTCCGTGGTGCCGTAGGCCGTGTCGCCGGTTACTTGGGCGGGCCGCAGCCTCCAACGAAAGACGCTCCTCCAAAGCAGGTCGAGCAGCGGTGCATTTTCACTCACCTCGAAGGGGGTCACCAGGGCGTTCACGATGATCCGCGCTTTGCCGCCGTCTACGGCGTAGTGTGCGTAGTAGCCTAGATGAGAGCCCTTGCTGTCGCGTCGCTTCATGGGCGAGGCGTCGGGATCGGTCTTGCTCGCCAGGAAGTCCGCGGTGCGCTTGTACCAGACGCCCTTGATCTCCCGCCTCTGGCGCCCGTTTCTGGAGATCCAGTCTTCCTGGGCCGCGTTCTCGGCCAGCAGGTCCTCCTCGTGGGCGGCAGGTAACGCCCGCAGCTCCTCAAGCGGTTCCCGCGCGCCATCAGTAACCGCGCCCGCCAACTCGCGCTCGAAGAGGCTGTCCAGGTGTTCCTCGACGGCGAAGCGGGGCGCGATGGAGTCCAGGGACGCGTTCGCATCGACCTTGGTAGCATCGAAGTATAGATCTTCCCCTCGCACTAGCCCCGCCTCGACGCACATCTCCACGATCTCTTCGAAGAAACGCCTGAAGACGCGGAGGCCGAAGCGCTCGCGCGTGCGGGTGAGGTTGGAGTGGTCGGGCAGCGGCTCGTGCAGGTCGTATCCGAGGTACCAGCGCACCGAGAGGCGGTCGGCCGCCACACGCATGAGCTCCCGCTCTGAGCGCAAGCCCTCGAAGAAAAGCACGATCTGCAAGCGGAAGAAGACCACCGGATCCACCGACGGTCTGCCCCCACGCGCGTACAAGGGACGCACCAAGTCCCTGATGAACGAGAGGTCCAACGCGGCTTCGAGTCGTCGGTAGAAGCTGTCTTGCGGAACTAGATCCTCAAGCGAGATCTCATGAGGTAGCGGGTCGAATCGACGCTCCTTTATGCCCATCACGACGATGCAGCCTCCCGGGAAAGGGTCAGGGAGGTCATGCTAGCCGTGACCCGAGCTCCGCGCCGACAAGCCGGCCATTCTGCAACAACCTGGCAAGCT
>CADCUT010000085.1 GCA_902805975.1 uncultured Rubrobacteraceae bacterium
GGACATCTCCAGCGCCAGCCACCCGTTCTACACCGGCAAGCAGCGCATTGTGGACACCGGCGGCCGGGTGCAGCGGTTCGAGAACCGCCGCAGGGCCCGCCAGAGCAACAACGGTTAGGCACCCCTCTTGAGGGTCGGCGGCCAGGCCATAATGGAGGGCGTGCTGATGCGCTCCCCCAACTTCTGGGGGATGGCCGTCCGCGCGCCTTCCGGGGACGTCGAGCTGCGGGCCGAGCCCTTCCGCTCCGTGACCCGAAAGAGCAAGCTCTTTCGGTTGCCGATCATCCGGGGGGCTCTCTCTTTAGGGGAGACGCTCTGGCTCGGGATGAAGGCGCTCACGCTCTCGACGAACATCGCGCTCGGAGAGGAAGAGGAGCTCTCCACGAAGGAGATCGCGGGCACCATGCTCTTCGCGCTCGTGCTCGGCTTCGGGCTCTTCCTCGTCGCCCCCGTCTTCGCGACCAAGGGGATCGGGGCGCTCGCCGGGACGGCCATCGAGAACCCTGTGCTTTTCAACCTTATCGAGGGTGCGATCAGGATCGGCATCTTTATCCTGTATATCGTCGGGATCACCTGGATCAGCAAGGACATAAAACGCTTCTTCGCCTACCACGGCGCCGAGCACAAGGCGATAAAGGTCTACGAGAGGGGCGAGGAGCTCGTCCCGGAGAACTCGCACAAGCTCGACACGAGCCACGTCCGCTGCGGGACGAGCTTCGTCCTGTACGTGCTGGTCCTCTCCATCCTGGCCTTCTCGCTGCTGGGTGTCGAGGGCTGGCTGTACATGCTGGCGAGCCGGGTGGTCGTGATCCCGCTCGTGGCCGGGATAGCCTTCGAGTTCATCATGTGGAGCGCCCGCAACGAGAAGAGCCCGCTCGTACAGGTGCTCGTCTGGCCCGGGCTTCAGATGCAGAAGCTGACGACGCGGGAGCCCTCGGACGACATGGTCGAGGTGGCGATGGCGTCGTTGAAGAAGGTGCTCTCGATGGAGGAGCAGGCGAAGATAGAGCCGAACGAGGCGACGAACAAGCTGGTGATCTGATGGACGAGCAGGTCTTGAAGCTGGCCGGGGAGACCCTCGGCCGCTACGAAGCGCTAACGAAAGAGCTCTCCGACCCGAACATCTACAACGACCAGCGGCACTACGCCGAGGTCGCCAAGGAGCACGCGAGGATGCGCCGGGGCGCCGAGATGAGCCAGGAGCTTCTCGACGCCGTGGAGGCCGAGAAGGAGGCGCGGGAGCTCGTTCCGCAGGCCGAGGACGCCGAGGAGCGGGAGTTCTACGCCTCGGAGGCGCGGGAGGCGGAGGAGAAGATCGAGGAGCTCTCGGAGACCATCCGGACGGAGCTTATCGACCGCGACCCGAACGACGACAAGGACGTGATCATCGAGATCCGGGCCGGCGCCGGCGGCGACGAGGCCGCCCTGTTCGCGGGCGAGCTTATGGAGATGTACTCGCGCTACGCCGAGCGCCTCAGGTTCAAGCACGACACGCTCTCCTCGAGCCCCGCCGAGGTCGGCGGCTACCGCGAGGTCTCCCTCGAGGTTCAGGGCGACGGGGCCTTCTCCGTCTTCAAGCACGAGGGCGGCACGCACCGGGTCCAGCGGGTACCGAAGACTGAGAGCCAGGGCCGCATACACACGTCCACGGCGACGGTCGCCGTTCTGCCGGAGGCCGAGGACGTGGACGTGCAGATCAACTCGGGAGATCTGGAGATAGACGTCTACCGCTCCAGCGGCCCGGGCGGCCAGAGCGTGAACACGACCGACTCCGCGGTGCGCATCACGCACAAGCCGACGGGTCTCGTCGTCACGTGCCAGAACGAGAAGAGCCAGCTCCAGAACAAAGAGCAGGCCATGAAGATCCTCAAGTCCCGCCTCCTCGAACGGGAGATGCAGGAGCGGGCCCAGGAGGAGGGCGCGCTCCGCCAGGCCCAGGTCGGCACCGGAGACCGCTCGGCGAAGGTCCGAACGTACAACTTCCCGCAGGGGCGCATAACCGACCACCGCGTCGGCGTCACCTCCCACAACCTCGAGGCAACGTTAGGCGGCGACCTCGAAGAGTTCACCCGGGCGCTGGCGGCCAAGGAGCGCTCCGAGAAGCTCGCCGCCGAGGCCGCCGGAACCCCTAGCGCTAGCTAGCTGAGCGATGCCGACCGGCCTCCGCGCGAAAGACGCCGCGCGCAGGGCAACCCAGAGACTCCAGAAGGCCGGCGTTCCCGAGGCCGGGGCCTCCGCCGAGGTCCTCCTCTCGGAGCTTCTCGGTGTTAGGCGCGGTGAGATTCCCTTCCACGAATCACCGCTAACGGACGAGCAGGCGAGGCTCTACGGGGCCTGGACCGAACGCCGGGCGGACCGGGAGCCCGTGCAGCGGATACTGGGGCGGGCCTACTTCCGCAACCTCATCCTGGGCCTGAACGAGGAGACCCTGATCCCACGCCCCGACACCGAGAGCGTGGTGGACGCCGCCTTGGAGATCATCGACGGACGTGGCGGCGGGGGCACCATCCTGGACGTCGGAACGGGCTCGGGCGCCGTCGCGGTCTCCATCGCCCAGGAACGGCCCCGCGCCACGGTACACGCCACGGACCTCTCGAAAAAGGCGCTCGAAGCCGCTGAAATGAACGCCAGAGAGAACGGCGTTTCGGTCCATTTCCACCATGCGGACCTGTTCGACGGGCTCGCCGTTCTTGAGGGGGCTGTAGACCTGCTTGTCTCGAACCCGCCGTACATCGAGGCCGGGACCCTGAAGGGACTGGCCCCAGAGGTACGCGACTGGGACCCGAGCGGGGCTCTTGACGGCGGACCGGACGGCCTTCTCTTCTACCGCCGCATCTTCGTGGAGGCGACGCCGCTGCTGAAGGACGGCGCTGGCGTGGTCCTTGAGGTGGGGGACGGGCAGGGGGAGATGGTCCTCGACCTCGGTAAGGAAGCCGGGTTCGTGCTGCTCGGCCTGCGAGAAGACCTTGCCGGATCGCCCCGGGTGGCGCTGCTGGGGTGGGAGGGATGAGCGTGGGTCCGGCCGGCGAGGCGGCATCCGTTCTGCGCGACGGCGGGGTAGTGCTGGTGCCGACCGAGACCGTGGTCGGGCTTGTGGCCTCGGAGGCGCGGCGGCTCAACGAGGTCAAGGGCAGCGGGCCCGGCAAGCCGCTCGCCCTGCTCTGCGCGTCGGCCGGGGAGGCGTTCTCCCTCGCGGCCGAGGTGTCTCCACTTGCCCGCGCTCTGGCGGAGGCTTACTGGCCCGGCCCGCTGACGCTGGTGCTTGACTCGACCGGAGGAGGGACGGTGGGGGTCCGCGTTCCGGGCGGCGCCGTCGTGGAGGTGTTGCGCGCTTACGGCGGTTCCCTGTACGCGACGAGCGCGAACCCCTCAGGCGGTCGGGCGCCGCGGTCTCTCGCTGAAGTGGACCCTGAGGTGGCCGCGGCCGTAGATCTCGTGGTCCAGGGCGAACCCGGGAGCGGCGAGGCCTCTGCGGTCGTCGATCTCTCGGGTGGGGAGGCGCGGGTTCTGCGCGCGACGGAGGGGTTTACTGGTGAGACGCTTCGCAAATTGGCGGGCGGTTCATCCGGGTGACGTAGTACAACCCGTCCAATCCTCACAAGAGATCCGGAGGTATATCGGGATGACGTTGCGGTACTTTTTCGACGTGGTCTGCCCGTACAGCTACATCATGGGCTTCGAGGTCGAGGCGGCGGAGGACGAGGGGCTTGCCGAGATAGAGTGGCTGCCTTTCGAGCTCAGGCCGGCCCCGGCCCCGTTGCCCGAGCCGCGGGGGGAGTACATCAGGGGACACTGGCGCGGGCAGGTGTACCGGCTCGCGGACGACCATGGCGTCGAGATCCACGTCCCCCGCCACCAGCCACGCTCGACCTTGGCCCTCACCCTCCACGGGTACGCGGTCGAGGAGGGCAGGGGCAGGTCGTTCCGGCGCGCCGTCCACCGGGCCTTCTTCGTCGAGGGTCTCGACGTCAGCGACGACGCCGTACTGCGCGGGGCCGCCCGCGAGGCCGGGCTCGACGCCGACGCCGCGATGGGGGCCGCGTGGGACCCGGAGAGGCTCGTCGCCCTTCGCTCGACGCGGGACGAGGCCCTGCGCCTCGGGATACACGGCGTGCCGACCGTCGCCACGTCCGACGAGGTCCTGTTCTACGGCGCCGCGGCGCCGGGCCGTCTGCGCGGCAGGCTCGCCAGGGAGGCCGCAGCGCGATGAGGAACGCGGTCGTTGAGGGCGTGGCGGGCAGCCTCTATACTCCCGGCAGGGCAACGCCAGAGGGAGGGCGCCGGGAGGACCGGCGTCACCGCACAGCACGTACACCCGAGACGACTCCAACCCCGAGCGGAGGTAGACCATGATAGGACCCTACACGGAGGTCGTGGACCGGCAGGTTCAGGAGGCACTCGACGGGGAGCTCGAACGCCAGCGGACGACGATAGAGCTCATAGCGAGCGAGAACTTCGCCTCCCCCGCCGTCCTCGCGGCCCAGGGCTCCGTGCTTACCAACAAGTACGCGGAGGGCTACCCGGGCAAGCGCTACTACGGCGGCTGCGAGCAGGTAGACAAGGTCGAGGTGCTCGCCATAGAGCGGGCGAAGGAGCTCTTCGGGGCGGAGCACGTCAACGTGCAGCCCCACTCGGGCAGCCAGGCGAACGAGGCGGCCTACGCGGCGCTCATAGACCCCGGGGACAAGGTTTTGTCTATGGACCTGGCCCACGGGGGGCACCTGACGCACGGGATGAAGATCAACTTCAGCGGCAGGACCTACGACTTCGTCCACTACGGCGTGGGCGAGGATGGCTACATAGACTACGATGAGGTACGAGAGGTCGCGCTCAGGGAGAGGCCCAAGATGGTCCTCGCCGGCGCGAGCGCCTACCCGCGCGTCATAGACTTCGAGAGGTTCCGCTCGATCGCCGACGAGGTCGGCGCCTTCTTCCTCACGGACATGGCCCACATCGCGGGCCTCGTGGCGGCGGGCGTCCACCCGTCGCCCGTCCCGTTTTGCGAGATCGTCACGACGACCACGCACAAGACCTTACGCGGCGCGCGCGGGGGCATGATCCTGTGCCGCGAAGAGTTCGCCAAAAAGGTCAACAGCCGCGTCTTCCCCGGCATGCAGGGCGGACCCCTGATGCACGCCATCGCCGGCAAGGCCGTGGCCTTCGGCGAGGCCCTCCAGCCGGAGTTCAAGGAGTACTCGGCCCGTATCGTCGAGAACGCCCGCGCGCTCGCCGACGGTCTTCTGGAGGGGGGCCTGAACCTCGTCTCCGGCGGCACGGACAACCACCTGGTGCTGGTAGACCTGCGGGACGCGGATGTGAACGGGCACGAGCTGGAGCAGTCGCTCGAAGCCGTGGGTGTTACGTGCAACAAGAACATGGTCCCCAACGACCCGGAGCCCCCGACCGTTACGAGCGGCGTCAGGCTTGGGACGCCGGCCATGACCACGCGCGGCATGGGGCCTGATGAGATGCGCGAGATCTCCTCCGTCATCAGCGCCACGGCCCGCGGCGAGACGGAGGGTCTCCGCGATAGGGTCGCGCAGCTCACCGACGCCTTCCCGCTCTATGAGTGAGGCGAAGAACCTCTTTGTCGTTGACGGCCCCTTGAGCCGGCACAAGCTCGCCGTGCTGCGCGACGAGCGAACTCCGACGACGGACTTCCGGCAGGCGATGCGCGAGCTCTCCCTCATCATGGTCGCCGAGGCGACGAGGAAGATGCCGACCCGCCACGAGAGCATCCGGACCCCGCTCACGCAGACGGAGGTCGAGCAGATCTCCGGCCCGGTGTGCCTGGTGCCCGTCCTGCGCGCCGGGCTCGGGATGCTCGACGGCGCCCTCGCCCTGCTCCCCCGCGCCACCGTCGGCTTCATGGGCCTGCGGCGCGACGAGGAGACGGCGCTTCCCGTCGAGTACTACGTCAACCTGCCGCAGAATCTGGACGAGTATCTCGTCCTCGTCCTCGACCCGATGCTCGCCACCGGCGGCAGCCTCTCGGCGACCATAGACAAGCTCAAGGAGGAGGGGGCCGCCTGGATCTCCTGCCTCCACGCCGTCGCCGCCGTGCCCGGCGTCGAGCGCGTTACTGTTGAGCACCCCGACGTGAACTTCTACACCGCCGCCGTGGACCCCGAGCTCGACGAGCGCTCGTTTATCGTTCCGGGTCTTGGCGACGCGGGTGACAGGCTCTATGGAACCCTTTAAGAGCCCCGGGGTGGACACCACCCACGGGCACGAGACCCTGAAGAAGGTCCGTCCCTCGTGGGACGAGTACTTCATGCGCATCGCGCACGAGGTCGCGACCCGCTCGACGTGCCCGCGCCTCGCCGTGGGCGCCGTGATCGTGCGCGACAAGCGCATCCTCACCACCGGTTACAACGGCTCCCCCTCGGGGATGCCCCACTGCGACGAAGTCGGGTGCCTGATCCGGGTGGTCGACGGCCGCGAGAGCTGCCAGCGCACCCTCCACGCCGAGCAGAACGCCATCATCCAGGCCGCCTACCACGGCGTCTCCGTCACCGGCTCATCGATCTACTGCACCCACCAGCCCTGCCTGATGTGCGTCAAGATGATCATGAACGCCGGCATCGAAGAGGTCCGCTACGCGGGCGGCTACCCCGACCCCCTGGCGATGGAGGTCGCCGCCGAGGGCGGCTTGCAGATGGTCAGGTTCGCGTCCGCCGCATAACGCGCGCGGGTAATTCTTCTAGAGAGACAGCACAAGGTCGATCGCGCCGAACGCCCCGGCTCCCAGGATGAGTGCCCAGGAGAACGCTGACCTGAACCTGTACTCCGGATGGTTGATGAACAGCAGGTGGAGCGCGACGTGAACGATAAAGAAGGCGTCCAGGCCGGCCACGAGCCCGCGGTTCATACCGTCCCCGCCGAAGAGACCCCACAGCAACAACGCGTAGAGCGGCACGTGAACGGCCGTAAACGCGACGTAACCCGCTTCGTCTCCCATCTTCGACGTTACGGGGAACACCCTCCACTCCTTGCACCGGATCGCGTCCATCTCGTGAACCAGAAGAAAGCAGAACCCCAGCAGGAAGAAGCCGTGGCTCAGCACGGCCCACCGACCGCCTCGGCGATTCGGGGCGTCACGTAGCAGCGACCTCTCAACGCCGTTCTCCGTCCCTGGCCGGCGTACCATAGAGGGTGCTTGTCCACACCGCCACCAGGGTCCGGACGACCGCTTCGCCGGGGTCGGCCCTTTGGGGAGAGGAAGTTCCGTAGGCGTCGATCAGGTACCGCTCGGTCATGAACACGAGCGCGCGGGCGGTCTCCTCGGGGACGAGGTCCGGCGGAGAGATACCGGCCTCGACGTCGCGTGAGATCCTGGCCGCCACGGCGACGATGAGGCGTTCTATCAGGCCGAACCTGTACACCTCCTCGACCCGCCCGTCGTAGCTGGCCGCATCGGAGATGGCCCGCAGCACGGGACCGTAGACCTCGAACGTCTCGGCCCCTCCCCGCAACGCCTCCTCAAGGACGGCGACCGAAGCCTCCCGGCCCGCGCCCGGATCCCCGACCAGCCACCGCCGGTCCACCGCGAACAACAAACCCCCGATCCCCTCCAGAAGACGCGTCACCAGCTCGTACCGATCCTTGAAATAGGCGTAGAAAGCGGGCCGCGATAACCCCGTACGGGCCATCACGTCCTCCACCTTCATCTCCCTGAAAGGGCGCTCCGAAAGAAAGGACCTCGCCGCCGCCAGGATGGCCCGCTCCGCCTCCTCCGGCCTCCGGCGCCGCCTCCGCTCCCCGCTCAAGTTTCCACCCGACCCGTGCTCTGCATAACGACAATCTACAGCCTTATTGACACGATGTCTATTGACGCAATGTCAATAACGGGATATCATGCTGTTACAACCCGACGAAAGGAGAGCAGGGTGGCGGGGTTGCGGGTGATGGGTGAAGAGAAGGAAGTCCGGGTGGGGGGCGACGTGGTCCGTTACCGGGAGGCCGGGAGCGGGCCGACGTTGGTTTTCGTGCACGGCATACTGGCCGGTGGCCTGTTGTGGAGGGACGTGGTCGCGGGCCTGGCCGGGCGGTTCCGGTGCATCGTGCCCGACCTGCCGCTCGGCGGTCACTCGGTACCGATGGATCCGGAGCGGGACATGAGCCCGCGGGGGGTGGCCCGGCTCGTCGCGGACTTTATGTCGGTGCTGGATCTGGACGAGGTGACCCTCGTCGGCAACGACACGGGTGGGGCCATATGCCAGATCGTGATCGCCGAGCACCCCGAGAGGGTCGGGCGTCTCGTGCTCACCAACTGCGACGCGTACGAGGCCTTCTTTCCGTGGCAGTTCCACCCCTTCTTCCACCATGCCCCCCGGGTCTTCGGACGGCGCTACGTGGACCTTCTGGCGTGGATGCTCCGGGCCCGGCCGGTCCGGCGCCTGTTGCTCAAGACGGTGGCGAAGCGGCGAATGGACGGGGACACCCTCGACGCGTACTTCGCCAACCTGGGAGATTCGGGGGTCCGCCGCGACCTGACGCGGTTCCTGCGGCAGGTCTCGAAGCGGTACACGCTGGAGGCCGCGAGGAGCTTCCCGGGTTTCCGGCTTCCGGTCCTGATCGTCTGGGGGGAGGACGACCTGTTCTTCCTGTCGCGCTACGCCCGGCGGCTCCGGGACGACTTCCCCGACGCCCGCCTGCGTCTCCTCGCAGACAGCCGCGCCTTCGTACCGGAGGACAGGCCCGGGGCGCTGGCCGAGCTCATCGCAGATTTCGTCCGGCCCATGAGCGAAGCGGGAACCTCCCGATGACCCGGGAGGGGAGGAGCCGGAGAGCTTGAAACTCTTTGCAACAATATGGGCGGTACGGTATTATTCCGGCGATGCCCAACGCCGATTCCCAACGCGACGACTCCGGTGGCAACTACGCCCGTTTCTTCCATGTTGGGTTCGCTTTCATGTTCATCATCGCGGTCTTTACGGTGGGTGGGTATGTGCTCGACTGGCTGGTCGGGACGTTGCCGCTCTTTTTGCTGCTCGGGATGCTGATCGGGTTCGTGGCCGCCCTCTACTACCTGTTCACGGCGTTGAAGCAGGTGGGGGGCGGTTGAACACCCACTCGCGCCTCGCCCTCAAGGGCGCGGTCCTGGCGTTGGCGCTGGCATTGCCCGTTGGGGGGGCGGTCTGGTATTTTCTCACGCGGGCGCACGCGGTCTCGTTCCTATATGGTGTGGGGGTTGGCGTGGTCGGGTTTGCGTCGATCGCCCTCACGGTGTCGCTGTTGACCGTGCGGCCTTCGGGGGTGCGGATACTGCTAGGCGTCGCTTCGTACGGCGCGAGGATCGTGCTCGTCGTCGCGGCGGTGGGGGTAGCGGTCTTCGCCGGCGCGTGGCCGGTTCTGCCGATGCTCTGCGGGTTGGCGGGGGTCTACGTGGTTGAGAACCTGTTGCTCTTGAAGATGGCACCGAAGTCGGTTCGGGCGGGGAGTATGGCCCGGCCCGTAGGCGGGGGAGTAGAACGGAGGACTGGAGTTTGAGCGGCATGCTCACGTTAGGTCAGTTGAGTCCGGAAGAGGTGCGCAAGGAGATCATCCACACCTTCGAGGCCGGTCAGCACGCGTACGTGCACCTCTCGCTGTTCGGGATAGATATCTCCATCACCAAGGCGGTCGCCTTCCTTTGGATAGGTGCTGCGGTGACGTTCCTGATCCTGTTCATCGGGACCAGGATGCTCAAGGACCGGCCCGGGGCTTACCAGGTCATAGTCGAGGAGATCTACGGCTTCGGCCGCAACAGCCTGGCCGGGCAGATGGGCGATGAGGGGAGAAAATTCTTCCCGTATACGCTCTCGCTCTTCATCTTTTTGCTGGTGTTGAACCTGATCGGCCTGATCCCCAACAGCTACCCCGTGACGGCCAGCATCACGTTCACTTTAGGCCTCGCGATGCTGACGTTCTTTATCTCGCAGTACGTGGGCATCCGGCGCAACGGTCTCGGGGGATACGTGAAGGCCTTCGTGCCGCCGGGGTTGCCGCTCAAGATCGTGTTCGTGCCGTTCATGTTCTTTATCGAGTGGATCTCGGAGCTCAGCAAGCCGCTCACGCTCGCGATGCGGCTCTACGCGAACATCCTGGCCGGGCACCTGCTCATCTTTATCTTCCTGAGCTTTATCCTGTACTTCGGCACCTACATGGCGATCATCTCCGTTCCGATGGCGCTCGTGCTGTACGCGTTCGAGATCTTCGTCGCCGTGTTGCAGGCCTACATATTCGCTATCCTTACGCAGGTTTACATCGAGATCGCCCTGTACCGTCAGGAGCACTAGCAGCAGGGCCAAACGTCGGACGTACAAAGACGAGAGGAGACAAGAAACATGGACATGATGATGCTCGCGCAGGTTCCCGAGACCGGGTTGCTGGCAATAGGGTTCGGGGTGGCAGCGGGTACCGCGGTGATCGGGTCGGGTATCGGGATGGGTTACCTCTTCGGGCAGACCATCGCCTCCATTCACCGCCAGCCGGAGGCCTTCGAGCTTTCGAGGACGTGGCTCTTCGTCGGTATCGGGCTCGTCGAGGCGCAGGCGCTCTTCGGGCTTGCCTTCGCCCTGCTCATCGGGCTCGGGATCCTTCCGTAGTCGGGGAGGGTCCGGGGCCGAGTTAAGGAGAAGTTATGCTGGACCCAACGGGTATTTTCGATTTCATCAGCACGAGCCTCCTCTTCTGGGAGGTCATTACCTTCGCGATCCTGCTGTTCCTCCTCTACCGGTACGCGTTCCCGCCGATCCGGGAGCAGATCGACAAGCGCCAGAGGGAGATCGAAGGCGCCATCGACGAGGCCCAGAAGACGCGCGAGGAGGCCAGGGAGCTCCTGGCCGAGTACCGGCGCCAGATCGAGGAGGCCCGCGGCGAGGGCCGCCGTATCCTCGAAGACGCCCGCAAGCAGGCCGACGCCCAGCGCGAGCGGACGAAGAAGGAGGCCCGCGACGAGGGCGACCGGATCATCCAGCGGGCCCGCGACGAGATAGGCCGCGAGCGCGAGAGCGCCATCCGCGAGGTCCGCAGCGAGGTGGCCGGGATGGTGATACAGGCCTCAGAGCAAGTCCTCGGCCGCACGGTGGACCACGACGAGCACGAACGCCTCGTAGCCCAGGCCCTCGACGATCTCGAGGCCGAGGTGGCCGGCTCCTCGACCGGGCGCGGGACCGCTTGAGCGCCGCCTCCACCTACGCCGAGGCCCTCTTCGAGGCCGCCCGCGAACGGGACGAGCTCGAGGCGGTTCTAGAGGACATGAACGAGTTCTCAGGGGCCCTCTATGGAAGCGAGGAGCTCAGGCTCTTCTTCTACGGCGGGCAGGTCCCCGAGCGCGAGAAGCGCCGGGCCGTGGACGCGCTTACGGAGGGCATGAAGCTCTCCACGCGCAACTTCTTGAAAGTGCTCGTGGACAACGGGCGGGAGGGGATCTTCGAGGACGTCGTGAGGCGTTTTGAGGACCTCGTCAAGGAGCACATGGGCCGCATCGAGGTGGAGGTCACGACCGCCGTCGAGTTGTCTGATGGGGCGATGGACAACCTGAGGGAGCGGCTCGGCAAGGTGCTCGAAGGCCGGGAGGTCATCCTGGAGACGCGGGTAGACCCGCATCTTCTCGGAGGTGCCGTCTTCCGGTTCGGTGGGCAGATGATGGATGGAAGCATTCGGGGGCGGCTGGAGAGCCTCCGGGAGGGCATGCTCGAGAGGAGTGTTGTTTAGTGGGTAGGCTCAGGCCGGAGGAGATCTCCTCCATACTAAAAGGCGCCATAACGGACTACGA
>CADCUT010000086.1 GCA_902805975.1 uncultured Rubrobacteraceae bacterium
GCGTGGGATCATCCAGGTAGACGGCTACGGCCAGACGGCGGCCGAGGGCATCTACGCCGCGGGCGACGTCACCGGCGGCTACTGGCTCGCGCACGAGGCCGGGCACGAGGGCATCACCGCGGCCGAGCACATGGCGGGTATGGACCCGATGCCCAAAGACCGGAGCCTCGTCCCGCGGGTGACGTACTGCCGGCCTGAGATCGCCTCCTTCGGCCTCACCAAGGCGCAGGCCGAGGAGGAAGGCTACGAGGCTAAAGAAGCCAAGTTCCCGTTCCAGGCCATCGGCAAAGCGCTTATCGAGGGCGAGCCAAACGGCTTCTTCAAGATCGTCTCCGACGCCGAGACCGACATGATCCTCGGCATGCACGCCATAGGCCCCAAGGTGACCGACCTTATAACAGAGGGCGTCTTCGCCAAGCTCGTCGAGGGCACGCCGGAGGAGATCAGCATGACCATCCACCCGCACCCGAGCCTCTCCGAGGTGGTCGGCGAGGCCGCTATGGCCGCCGAAGGACACCCGATTCATTTCTAGGCACGAGGTTCTAGGCTTTAGGTCTTTGGGGCGCCGACCGTTTTTGGGGAGCGCCCCTAATATCTTGAGCGGGACTTACGAGCAAAGGACTCTTTACTGTAGCCTCGAACCTCGTGCCTAGAGCCTCCATCGCCGAGTTTTTCTACAGGGACCCCAACGCCCCGCGGCCCAACCGGCCGATCGGGGTCGGGGTTCTCGCGCTGATCGAACGCGACGGCGAACTCCTCATGGAGCTTCGGAGCGACTGCGGGCGGTGGGGGTTTGTCGGGGGCGGGGTCGAGGTCGAGGAGTCGCTGGAGGAGGCGCTCCGGCGCGAGACGCTGGAGGAGACGGGGCTCGTGGTGACGGGCGAGGAACTGTTCGCCGTGCTTCCGGGACCTTCGCGGGTGGTCCGCTACCCCGACGGCAACGTGGTGCGCCTGATGACGTTCGTGTACCGGGTCGAGGTCGAGGACTTCGGGACGCTGCGGCGCTCGGAGGAGTCCGAGGAGTTGCGGTTCTTCCGGCGGGATGAGCTTCCGGGGCTGGACGTAATAGAGACCTCCGGGCCCATCCTCGCCGCGTACCTCGACCCGCCGTCCGGGCTCTTTCTGGAATAGGCAAACCCCGGCCCGCGTCGTCCCCGTGGACATTCGCCGCCACCCCCCAAAACCTGAAGCCTCACGAACGCGGTTTCACGGCGAGAACGGCCCGGTCAGATAGAATACGTCTCTCAGGGGAATCCAACACACGAAAGAGGCGAACCGTGGCCCGCAGACAGATCAACGTCAAGGTCCTTGAGAATGGCACGAAGACCTTCGAGGTGCGCCACCGCTGGGAGGACAGGCCCGTCCCGCCGCCGCCGAACGGGACGCCCGTCGAGTACCTGCCCTTCAGGCAGCAGGTGAAGGGTGCCCCTGGCCTGCACGGCCGCCCGGACTGGCTCAAGGCGAAGGTGCCAGACGGCGAGGTCTACCGGGACATCAAGGAGACCATGCGCGGGCTCAACCTGCACACGGTCTGCGAGGAGGCCCGCTGCCCGAACATCGGGGAGTGCTGGAACAACAGGACCGCGACGTTCATGATCCTCGGCAACGTCTGCACCAGATCTTGCGGCTTCTGCGCCGTGCTCACGGGCAAGCCGACAGAGCTCGACCTGGATGAGCCCCACCGCGTCGCCGACGCCGCAAAGAGGATGGGACTCGAGCACGCCGTCATCACGAGCGTCAACCGCGACGAGCTGGCCGACGGCGGGGCCTCGATCTTCGCCGCCGTGATCCGGGAGATCAGGGAGCAGGTCCCCGGCTGCGCCGTCGAGGTCCTCACCCCCGACTTCAAGGGTAACCGCGACGCGATAAAGACCGTCATAGATGCCGCGCCCGACACGTTCAACCACAACATCGAGACGGTCCCGCGCCTCTACCCGGCCGTCAGGCCGCAGGCGAAGTTCGAGCGTTCTCTCGAGGTGCTCCGCTACGCCAAGGAACTCAACCCCGATGGGCTGACGAAGAGCGGGTTCATGGTGGGCCTGGGCGAGGTGGAGGAGGAGATCCACCAGACGATGGCCGACCTTCGCGAGCACGAGGTGGATATCCTGACCATCGGGCAGTACCTCCGCCCTTCGGAGAACCACCTGCCGATGAGCCGCTACTACGCGCCCAAGGAGTTCGCCGACCTGCGCAAGCACGGCTTCGCGTTGGGCTTCAAGCACGTCGAGAGCGGGCCGCTCGTGCGCTCCTCGTACCACGCCCACGAGCAGACCACAGACGCCCGCAGGGGCGTGATGGGGGCTAGGGCCTAGAGCGGGGCCTGGAGGCGCCGTGATCTCGACGGATCTCACCCGCCTCCTCGGCGTCCGGCACCCCGTCGTCTCGGCCCCGATGGCCGGCTGGTCCGGGGGAAGGCTCGCCGGCGCCGTCAGTAGCGCGGGCGCCTTCGGCATGATAGGTGTCGGCAGCGCCACCCCTGCGGATTGGGTCTCAGGCCAGGCCGAGCTCGCCCGCCGGCACGGCCCCTTCGGCGTCGGCCTGATGAGCTGGGTCCTCGAGAGACGCCCGGACCTCCTTGACGCCGTCCTCGCCGAGAGACCGGCCGCCGTCTCGCTCTCCTTCGGCGACCCGGCGCCTTACGTGGAACGGGTGCGCGAGGCTGGTGCGGTGGTTATGAGCCAGGTGCAGGACGCGGAGAAGGCCGGGAGGGCGGTCGAGGCCGGCGTGGACGTGCTGGTCGCCCAGGGCACGGACGCCGGGGGGCATACCGGCAGGGTCGGGACCATGCCGCTCTTGCAGAGAGTCCTCGAGATAGGGGAGAGGGAGGGCGTACCGGTGCTCGCGGCCGGCGGCATCGGGACCGGGCGCGGTATCGCGGGCGTGCTCGCGATGGGGGCCTCGGGCGCCTGGATCGGCACGCGCTTCTGCGCCACCGCCGAATCCACGGGGACCGAAGAGGCGAAGCGCCTCATCCTGAACTCAGACGAGACCGCCACGGTCCACACCCGCGTCTTCGACCTCGTCCAGGACATCCCCTGGCCCGAGGAGTTCGCCGGTAGGGCCATCCGCAACTCCTTCTCCGACCGCTGGCACGGCCGGGAGACGCAACTCGAAGACCAGCGTTCCTCCGTCGGCCCCGCGTTCGAGGCGACCCGCGGGGACTACGCCGAGGACTTCGTCTACGCCGGGCAGGCGGTGGGCCTCGTCGGAGACGTGCCCCCCGCCGGAGAGCTGGTTGGCCGCCTGATGGCCGAGGCCGAATCCAGGCTGGAGGCCTGTAACGCGCTGCTCGGGGAGAGGCCGTGATAGAGGAACGAAGGGAATCGCTGAACGCCCTGGAGGTGCGGCGGTTGCCGGGTCTGACGCCCTACGCGGAGGCGTGGGAGTTGCAGAAGGGCCTGGCGCGCCGGCGGAAGAACGACGAGATCCCAGACACCTTCGTCCTCTGCGAGCACCCGCCCGTGTACACGGTGGGGCGGGGGGCAACAGACGGCGCGAACCTCGGGGCGGGGGAGGAGTACCTGCGCTCGCTCGGGGCCGAGGTGTTCTGGAGCGACAGGGGAGGGGACGCGACCTTCCACGGGCCGGGCCAGATCGTCGGCTACCCCATCCTGCGCCTCAAAGACCGTGACACGCACGGCTACCTAAGGCGTCTCGAACACGTCCTGATCCGGGTCCTCGCAGGGTACGGGCTCGAAGGGTGGCACCACCCCGAGTACACGGGCGTCTGGGTCGGGGAGAGGAAGATAGCGGCCATCGGCGTCAAGTTCTCATCCGGCTGGATCGCCTCCCACGGCTTCGCCCTGAACGTGAACACGGACCTCTCCTGGTTCGACCGCATCACCCCCTGCGGCATCAAGGAGTTCGGCGTTACGAGCCTGCGAGAGCAACTCGACCGCGAGGTTCCCCTGGCCGAGGTGGAGGAGAAGATCGAGGCCCACTTCCGGCGGCTGTTCGGTTAGTTTACTTACTGCCCGCGCGGGTACTTCCTGACAAGCTAACCCTGTTCAAGCGAGTAGAGAGGTCGACTTATGCTGAGTGGCGTAGCGGTAGTATGGATGCCGGTCCAGGACATAGAGAGGGCCAAGGGCTTCTACGGTAATACCCTTGGGCTCCCCATAACCAAGGAGGACGGCGACTGGGCCGAGGTCGACGCCAACGGCCTGACCATCGGCCTGAACGGCCGCGAGCCCGCCGGCGCCCAGGCCGACGGCGGACCCGTCGTCACCTTCCAGCCCGAGGGCACCCTGGAGGACACGGTGGGCGAGCTGCAGAACCAGGGCGTTGAGGTGCCCGCCGGCATCTCCGAGCACCCCTGGGGCCGCGTCGCGACCTTCAAGGACTCCGAGGGCAACGACGTCCAGCTCTACGAGCCGCCGAAGTAGAAGAGAGCGGTGTCAGCCCTCAGCGGTCAACTAGAGACCGTGGGGCGAAGACCGCTAGGAAGTTACGAGCGCCGTACCGGGATTCTTTCCGGTACGGCGCTTCGGCGTTCTGTCGTACAGGCTTGGGCCACGCGGTGTCGGGGACGTCAGGCCTTGGGGTCGGTGTCGCGGTAGAACGCGAGCAGGACCTCGGCGAGCTGGTCGGGAGCCTCCAGCGCCACGTAGTGACCGACGCCGTCGAGTTGGACCGCCTGCACGCTGGTCGCAACCTGACGCATGGTCGTTGCGGTGAAGTCGCCTGTTAGGGCGCCGACGGCCAGCACCGGCATGGTCAGCGGCTCCTTCGCGAGCGCCCGGATCTCTTCGCCCTCCCGGAGCATCGACCGGTACACGCCGCCGGCACCGTCGAAGCCGCTCGGCTGGGCGTAGGCGCGGGTGAACTCCTCGATGTCGGCATCGGTTACCGCGCCCGGATCTGCGCTGAGGGCCGGGAAGGCGTAGCGGGCGAGGAAGTCGCGCTCGCGCCCGCCGATCAGGAGCTCGGGGATGCCGGGCGCGGCCATGACGCCGACGTGCCATAGGCCGCCGTGGGCGACGTCTGCGAGCGCCTCCATGCCGTAGCCGGGTAGGGTGGTCTCGATCGCGGTGTAGCTGCGGACCTGGTCCGGGTGCGTGGACGCGAGGCGGAAGGTCGCCGGCCCGCTGATATCCTGGCCCGTGAGGTGGACGCCCCCGACGTCGAGGCGCTCGATCAGCTGATGCAGGTCTTCGGCCAGCGTGGCGTTGTCCTGGGGCCCTCCCCCGTGGCTGGAGTCCCCGAAGCCGCGCAGGTCCACGGCGAACACGCGGTGGCTCTCGGCGAGCCGGGGGATGAGCTTGTGGAAGGTCCACCAGGTCTCGGGGAAACCGTGGACGAGCAACACGGCGGACCCCGCTGTGCCGGCCGAGACGTAGTGCAGCTCCGTGCCGTTGACGCTCAGGCGGTGGTGCGTGACTTCGGGGACGGTGGCTCCCCCAGGGACGGCGATCATGGTAACCTCCAGGTCAATGAACAACATCGTTGTCTATTATAGCAGATGGTTAACCAGGTTGTCTATCTGGGCGACGTGTTCGTCCTGCATCCAGGCCCATGCCTGAGTCTTCTGGTGCCGAGCTCGCGCTGCTGCTGCTCGGCGGCTTTCGCTCGATGGTCGACACCGTGCAGCAGGAGCTGGCCGAACGCGGCCACGGCGGGGTCCGTCCGGTTCATGAGTTCGCCCTGCGGGCCATCGGTGCCGGGGCCGACACCGCCTCGGACCTGGGCCGGCGTCTGACGGTCTCCAAGCAAGCGGCAGCCAAGACCATCGCCTTCCTCGAAGCCAACGACTACGTACGGCGTGAGAGCGACCCGGACGATGCGCGCCGCAAGCGCCTGCGCATCACCCCGCGCGGCGACGAGCTGCTGACCGTAGGACAGGCGCTCTTCAACGACGTCCGCGCCCAATGGGGACAGCAGATCGGCATCGAAGAACTCGAGATGTTGGAAGCCCAGCTCGCCAAGCTCGTCGACCCCGGACATCCCCGCTTGAGCATTCCTGGCTGGCTCGCCAGCGAACTGGGCGAGTCCGTCTCCTAGCAGGTTGGGTGAATGAGGGTGAATGTTCGCAAGATGGCACGGTGGGAGCCGGATCTCGCCCTCTACGAACGGCACTGAGAAGATCCGTCCATACCGGGACGAGGACGCCGCGGCCGTTCGCCGGATGCACCTGCGGGCGTTCGGGGTCCGCGTGAACCTCACGGAACCTGATCATCACGAAGGATTGTTCCGAGATGGTGCCGTGAAGCCCCTAGGCGCTGCCGATAAGGACGCCGGAGGCGAAGACCAGCGCGCCGCCTATCACGACCTGGAAGGCGCTCATCCAGAAGCTCATCGCAAAGTACCTGTAGCGGATGTAGGAGATCGCGAGCAGCTCCACCCCCACGACGGCGAAGGCCAGGTAGAGCGCCACCCGGACGTCCGGGATCAGGAACGGCAGCGTGTGCATGATGCCGCCGACGAAGGTCGCGGCACCAGTGATGGAGCCTCGAAGCACCGGACCGCCCCGACCGGTCAAGGACCCGTCATCCGAGAGGCCCTCCGAGAAGGCCATGCTGATCGCCGCCCCGACCGCCGCCGCCAGCCCGATCAGGAACGTCAGCCGCGCGTCCTCGCTCGCCACCGCAACCGCGAACACGGGCGCCAGCGTCGAAACCGACCCGTCCATCAAGCCGATCAGAGCCGGCTGGACCACCTTGAGCACGAAGTCCTTGCTGTGCCCGGAAGCGGTCATCTCCCGACCACCGAACCCGAGCTTCTCCATCAACGCCGCCAAAACCGCCACCCTCCCAAAACTCGCCGCTACCCATGAATTCTAGCGACCGCGCAGCATAAATCAATAACGATTATTATTCCTGACAAATGACAACCATTAGCAATTACGGGCACGAGAAGACCGTATCTCGAAGGTTCTGGAGTTCTTCCTGGGAACGGTTCGCTTCTAGCGGCGTGGAAGTCCTGCGGGCGTCGGTCGCGTTCGGGTGGCGACCGGACTTCCCGGTGGCGCGTGCGCGGCCCCGATCACGCCCGGCAGCGCCACCCGAAGCCTAAGACCTGACGCCTGAAGCCTCCTGATACAGGTCCAGCTCCGCCTTGACGACCATATCTTCGGTGTCGCGGCGGAGGCGGAAGCCGAGTCGTTCGCTGATGCGTTGCATGGGGCGGTTGTCGAGCAGGATCTCCGCGGTGATGCGCCGGAGGCCCTCGTCCCGGCCGACCTCGAGAAGGCGTTCGACGAGGAGGGTGCCTATGCCCCGGCGCTGGAAGCGGTCGCTGACGAGGACCGAGAACTCGGCCTCGGCGGGGGCCGCCCCGTTGCGGGAGAGGCGGGCGACGCCCATGATCTCGCGCTCCCCGGTCTCGGGGTCGGTGTGCTCGGCGACGAGGGCCATCTCGCGGTCGTAGTCGATAAAGCAGATGCGGGTGAGACGCTCGTGGGCCGTGCGCTGGTCGAGCTTCATCATGTGGAAGTAGCGCATGTAGACGCTCTGCTCGGAGAGCGACCCGTGAAACTTGACCATCAGCGGCTCGTCCTCGGGGCGGATGGGGCGGACCCTGAGCCGCTCGCCGTCCGGGGTCCCCTCGTCGGAGACGTACTGGATCGGGTACGGCCGGATCGCCGTCTGGGGGAGGTCTTCCTCGGCCGTCCGCGGGTCGTGGAGGACGACGCGGGCGTCGAGGGCTATGAGGCGCTCGGGGGAGACGAGCAGCGGATTTATGTCCAACTCCTCGATCCAGGGCTGCTCCACGACGAGCTGGGAGAAGCGCACCAGCAGCTTCTCCAGCGCCCCCACGTCGACCGGCGCCCGGCCGCGCACGCCGCCCAGAGCGTCGAAGATGCGAGTCCCCTCCATCATCCTGCGGGCGAGGGTCGTCGTCAGAGGGGGGAGCGCCAGCGCCCGGTCCTTGTAGACCTCGACCAGCGACCCGCCCGAACCGAAGAGCAAGACCGGCCCGAACTGCGGGTCCAGGCTGCTGCCTACTATGAGCTCGTAGCCGTCGAGGTCCACCATCGGCTGTACCGCGGCCCCGCCGAAGTCCTCGGGGCTGAAGTTCTCGCGGATGGATGTCTCCATCCCCTCGAAGGCGTCCCTGACCTCGCCTGAGTCTTGCAGGTTCAGGCGGACGCCTCCGACGTCGGTCTTGTGGGTGATGGTCTCGGAGTCGAGCTTGAGGACTACGGGGTAGCCCATCCTCTCGGCGAGGTCCACGGCCTCATCGGCGCTACGGGCGACCTCGGTCTGGACGGTCGGGATGCCGTAGGCGCTAAGGACCTTTTTGGCCTCGAACTCGGTGAGGATGGTGCGTCCGGAGTCGCGGACGCCCGCTATGAGCTCTTCGACGGCCTCTCGGTCGGCGTCGGTCTCGTCGGTGGGTTCGGGTGTCTCGTAGATACCGCGCAGGTTGTAGGTGTAGCGCCACATGTTCGTGAAGGCGCGGGCGGCGGCGTCCGGGAACTCGAAGGTCGGGATGCCGGCGCCGTTCAGGACGGACTCGCCGGCGGAGATCTCCGCCCCGCCCATCCAGCTCGCGAGGACGGGCTTGCCGGTCCTGTTCGCGTAGGGGACGAGGCGTTCCGCGGTGGCGGTCGGGTCCGTCATGTCCTGCGGGGTGAGGACGACGAGCAGGCCATCGCTCTCTGGGTCTTCGGCGGCGGTCTCGAGCGTCTTGGCGTAGCGCTCGGGGTCGGCGTCGCCGAGGACGTCTATGGGGTTGCCGTGGCTCCAGGGGGCGGGGAGGATGCCGTTGAGTTCGTCCATGGTCTTGCCGGAGATCTCGGCGAGTTCGCCGCCGCCGTTAATGAGGGCGTCGGTGGCGAGGACGCCGGGGCCGCCGGCGTTGGTGATGATGGTGAGGCGCGGGCCGCGGGGGCGGGGCTGCTTGCCGAGAACCTCGGCCATGGCGAAGAGCTCGGAGATCTCACCCACCCGCAGCACGCCGCTGCGGGCGAAGGCCGCGTCCAGCACCTCGTCAGAGCCCGTGAGCGAGCCCGTGTGGGAGGCGGCGGCCTTGCCGGCGGCCTCGGTCCGGCCCGCCTTTATGACGATTATGGGCTTCGTTAGCGCGACCTCGCGGGCGGCCGAGAGGAACGAGCGGGCATCGCCGACGGACTCCATGTAGACGACGATGCTCTTCGTCTTCGGGTCGTCGCCGAGGTGGTAGATCAGGTCCCCCCACCCAACGTCCATCATGGTGCCGACGGAGACGATGCTCGAGAAGCCGACGTTCTCCCTGAAGCTCCGATCGAGGATCGCGGTGAGCAGGGCCCCGCTCTGGCTCAGAAAACCGACGCTCCCCTGCCGGGCCATGGCACCCGCGAAGGTGGCGTTGAGGCCCGTGGTCGGGTTCATAACCCCGAGGCAGTTGGGGCCGATGATCCTCATCCGCCCGCGCCTGGCCTCGGCCAGGACCTGCTCCTCCAACCCGGCCCCCTCGGGTCCCGTCTCCCTGAACCCGGCGGAGATGATGATGGCCCCCTCGACACCCGCCTCCACGCACTCGGAGATGATGCCGGGCACCGCCGTTGCGGGAGCCACGATCACGGCGAGGTCGACCTTCTGTGGCACCTCGGAGACCGAGGGATAGGCCTTGATGCCGAGCACGTTCGGACGCCGCGAGTTCACAGGAAACACCGTCCCGCCGAACGGGCTGGAGACGAGGTTCCACATGATCGTGCGCCCCACGCTCCCGGGCCGCTCGGTGGCGCCTATGACCGCGACCGTCTCGGGGCGGAAGATCGCCTCGAGCGATCCTCCCTCGTACCCCAAAACGTCGTGCGCCGGGTCTCCGCTCCTCGTTCCTCGCTTCATTGCGCCTCCCTTACGAAGCACGCTGGCTCTGCCAGCTTGTCAGCATGGCGCTTTGCGCCCTTCACGCTCCGGCCCGCGGCCTCCGCTCTCGGCTCTCCTCCGAAGCGTGCCCTGTCGACTGAGCGTCTTACGCTATGTTCCTTGTGCACCTAATTTTGTAACACCGGGCCTGACGGTCGGTCGTGAAGGCGCCCACGGGCCTCGCTCCACACCGAGCAGGGAGCCTATTGGTCCGGGTGGCTGGATCGCACGCGGGTATCCTGTAGGGGTAAGATCGCCGGAGCAATCGTAGGGAGGAGCGACGCGATGGACCAACCAACCGCGGGGGAGGCGCTGGAGCGGCTCCGGGCGCTAGTGGGAGAATGGACCCTCGAGGCCGGGCCGCCGGGAGGGCCGCCGTGGCCGGGCGAGGCGCGCGCGACGATCGAATGGCACGACTCGGGCGCGCACCTGGTGCAGCGCTCCACAGTGGACATGCCTGACGCGCCCGACGGCGTCTCGATCATGGGATGCGACGCCGCGAACGGCACCTACTTCCAGCTCTACTCCGACGAGCGTGGCGTCTGCCGCGTCTACGAGATGAGCATCGGGGACGGGCGCTGGGAGCTCTGGCGCGAGGGAGAACCGTTCCCGCAACGCTTCACTGCGACGATCAGCGACGACGGCGACACCATCGTCGGCCGCTGGGAGAAGGCGCCGGACGGGCGTACGTGGGAGACCGATTTCGATCTCACCTACCGCAAGGCCGGATAGGCGGCCTTATCGCGCGCGTACTCGAGTGCTTCGACGACCGATGCCCAGCCTCATGGAAGGCGCGTCCCGTGGAATTCGGGCATAGGGGTTCCGAGAGGTTCGGCTAGAAGCCGGCGCAGGCGTCGTAGGAGTCTATTAGCCAGCCGTCCCCGGCGCGGCGGTAGACGATGAGCGCCACGGTGCTCCCCCCGCGCACCACTCGCACGGTCCGCTGGTCGCCGCGTTGGGGGGTGGTGGAGAGGCCCACCCCGTCGCCCTCCCGTATCTGCCCCGAGAAGGCGCGCCGGGTCTGCTCGACCGGGTCCGCCTCCTTACCCTTGGCCCCCGGCGCGTAGTCGCTCGTGCCGCCGACGGCCATGCCGCCGGGACAATCCAGCCCGCCGTCGGGGGGCGTCTCCTCCCCGGCGCCGCCATCGGCCATCTTCCCGACGGTCTCGGGTTCAGCGACGGGTGGCGTGCGAGGCTGGGGGTCGGTCGTCGGGTCCGTGGCGCAAGCTGCGCCAGGCGTGATCAGGGCTGCTATGAGCAAGCACCCGCGCACGAACAAAACCGCCTCGTCAGCCGGCGCACGATCCTCCTCTCCGCCGTCCTCTACGCATGACACGCACCAGGGCGAGGTTTCGGGGGACGCCCGCGATCACGAGAACCGCCGTCGTGAGCCCCGAACGTCCCATCTCGTGGACATCGTACGGTATTCACCGTACGTTCTAGAAGGCTCGTTCTCGGAACTTCGCGCCGAGGGGCTTCCAGGAGGCTCGAAACGCGGAAAGGGGTCCGGACTCTGAGTCCGGACCCCTGGGTTGCCGTCGTTCTGCCGGGCTACCTGAAGGACTTCTCGCAGTTGACGAAGCGATCAAGACCCTGGTCCGCGCCCCTCCTCACAGAGTCCACCCCATCCCCGCAGTCCACATAGTCGCCCGCCCCGTCACCGGTTGAGATCACCGTGTCGTCGCCGGGACCACCGTAGAGGGCGTCCTCACCTCCCTCCCCGTACAAAACGTCCCCCCCAGATCCCCCGTGCACCGCCCGCTCCTCGGCCCGGTCGTCGCCTTCGCCGCCGTGGATGATGTCGATGCCAGGACCCCCGTAGAGGCCGTCGTGGCCCCTGTTGCCGTAGA
>CADCUT010000087.1 GCA_902805975.1 uncultured Rubrobacteraceae bacterium
GGCCCTCGGTCGTCCTCGCTTGTTCGGAGCCGGGAGATGGTGTTCCAGGCACTTCCATTCGGCGTCGGATAGGTCGGTCGAGTAGCTCTTTTTCATACTCACGAGCGTACGTCATCAACCTACCTCACTCGCTTTTTCAAACAGTTTCTAAGTCGGGGTTCTGCGAAGTTAGACCAATGGCTTATCATGGTCCGAGGTTGATAACTGGGCCCTTCCACATCCGCCCGCTCTTCGGTGCCCGACGGCTGGGTGCGGCCGCCGCGTGCGTCCTGGCGCTGTTCGTGGTGGTCGCCCAGCCCGTCGCGTCCGTGGCTTGGCTCGGCGGGGTGCACGCCACGCCGGAGCAGGCCGCCCTCCACGACGCGGCCGTGGAGCACGGGCACACCCACCACCACGGCGCGTCGGGGCACCACGCGCGTGAAACCCCGCCGCGTGACGACGTGGCGGCCGCCCGCTTCCCTCCATCCACGCTCGGGTCCGAGTTCGCTTCGGCGGCGCCACACGCGGGCCCATTCCAAGACCTCCTCCAGACCCTGCTCCAGGCCATGCTGGTCGTGCCTCCCGATGCGCCCTCGCCCGGCGGAGCGCCGCGCGGCGTATCGCTCGCGGAGGACCTCCCGTCCCAGCACTCGCCCTCCGTCCCCCACAGGCCCCCGATCCCGCTTCTCCCACAACCCGCTACCTTTTAGCAGCAAGCGTCCGGCTTCTGTCCGACGGCGATACCGGCCGTCCGGCCGAGCGGGCGCGCGTTCGGAGGAGGAGTAGATGAAGCGAAAGTTGTCCGTAGTGGGCGCCGTCTTTGGCGTCGGCGCGATGCTGGCCGTGGCCGCCCCCGCACATGCCCACGTGGTCGTCTCCCCGGAGGAGGTGAAGGCCGGCGACTACGAGACCCTCACCGTTTCGGTCCCCACGGAGAAGGAGGTACCGACCACCGAGGTCCGGGTGCAGGTGCCGGAGGGGTTCCTGCTCTCCGGGGTCCAGCCCGTGCCGGGGTGGGACCACTCCTTCGAGGAGGACCGCGGCGTCGTTACGGCCGTGACCTTCTCGGGCGGGGAGATCTGGCCGCGGGAGTTCCAGCAGTTCCTCGTCCAAGCCCAGGCCCCCGAGGAGCCGGGCGGATACCCGTGGAAGGCGACCCAGACCTACGAGGACGGCTCCACGGTGGAGTGGGCCGGCGCGCCGGACTCCGAGGAGCCCGCCTCCGTGGTCGAGGTGGTCTCCGGCGGACCCGAGGAATCCGGGTCGAGCCCGGAGCCGTCTGACTCCAGCGCCTCCCAGCAGGCGGGCGGCGAAGCGGGGGTCCTGGCCGACACAGGCGGGACCAACCCGGCCGTCTACGCAGGACTAGGCGTCGCTAGCCTGCTGGCCTCGGCCCTGCTGGCCCGGCGCCTCCTCGGGTAGGGGATGCCGAACAGGGCAGCCAGGAAGAGGGTCGCCCTACTCGCGGGGCTGGTCGCCGCCTGGCTGTTGCTGTCTTGCGCGCCGGCGCTCGCCCACGCGACCCTCGTGGAAGCTTCTCCCGAGCGGGGGGGCGAGGTCCCGGAGCCCCCCGGGCGGGTCGAGCTGCGGTTCACCGAGCCCGTGGGCGCCGAGTTCGACCCGGTGGTGGTGCGCGACGCCGACGGCGCCCGGGTCGACGCCCGCGACGCACGCGTGGATCCGGAGGACGCTAGGGTCGTGCTGGCGGGCCTCGAGGAGCTGCCCGAGGGCTCGTACACCGTGGAGTGGCGCGTCACGTCCATAGACGGGCACGTGGTGGAGGGGCGCTACGGGTTCGCCGTGGCGGCGGCGGCAGGGGATCGGTCCTCCGGAGGCGGCGGGGGCGAGGAGAACGCCCCCGAAGCCACTGCGGCGCATAGCGGGCACCACGCCGGGCACGGCATGGGAGGCGCCGGGGGAGGAGCGGCGTCCGACGATTGGTTGGGCACCGTTTCCGGGTTGGCCGCGGGACGCGCCGCGGAGATCTCGCACGGCCTCGCCCTCGCCGCCACCGCGCTCCTCGCCGGCCTGGCGCCGTTCGCGGCCCTCGTGTGGCTGCCCGCCGGCGGGCGGTCGGGGGTCGCCCGCGCCGCGATCCGCCCGTTCGGCGCGCTGGCGTGGGGCCTGCTCCTCGCGCTCGCGGTCGCCGGCGCGGGCGAGCTGTCCTCCTTCGCGGTGCGCGCCTCCGGGGGCGATCTCAGCGCCGGGCTGTTCTGGCGGACGCTGCTCGACAGCAGGGTGGGCGCGGCGTGGCTCGCCCGGCTCGGCCTGGCGCTGCTCGTGGCCGCGACGATCACGGCGGCGGCCGGGTCGGAGAGGACCTGGCCGTGGTGGGCGGCGACGGGAGCGGGCGCCTTGCTCCTGGCGACCCTGACCGGGCTGAGCCACGCCGCCGCCACGGGGCGCCCCTTGCCCCTGCTCGCCGACTGGGCCCACGCGGCGGCCGCGGCGGTCTGGATGGGGGGCCTGCTGGGCTTCGCGGTGGCCCTGTCCTCCGGGCCGCTTCGGGGCATGGCGCCCGACGGCCGGGCGAAGCTGCGCGAGCGCTCGGCGCGCCGCTTCTCGGCGGTGGCCACCGCCGCGGTGACGGCACTGGCCTGCACGGGCCTGTACGCGGCCGTCCTCCACGTCCCGAGCCCGCAGGCGCTGCTCGGCACGCCCTACGGCCTCGCCCTCGTGACGAAGCTGGCCCTGCTGGTCTTGCTGCTCGCGGTGGGCGCCTCGAACCTCCTGCTGCGCGGACGCCGGCCGTTCGGGCGCCTGCTGGTCGTCGAGCTGCTCCTCGCGCTCGGGCTGTTCGCGGCCACGGGCTTCCTGACCAGCCTGCCGCCCCCGGGCGGCGCTTAAGGTGCGCGTGGTTTGCCGCAGCGGGCGCTATTCACCGGAGTGCCTGGAAGGGGACTCTCGGAACTTCGCGATGAGGGTTCTAGGAAGTTCGCCAAGAGGGCCAAAAGATAGCCCATATGGGGTATGCGACCCGGACCGCCCCCGGCTATATTTCCGCCTGTCCAGATACCCACGAGAGAGAAAGGATGCGCTTGGGAGCAACAGCAAGAATCCTCGCCGCCGCGTTGGCGTGCTCGGCGCTCCTGGCCGTCCCGGGAGGCCCCGCTCTCGGAGCCCCGGCCGATCCGGCGACCACCGTCTGGGAGGCCGGCGGCGGCAACATGGGCGAGTGCTCGGCCTACCTCGGCGAGCGCCGGGTGCGCGACGACGTCAACCGCCTGATCAAGGGCGGCGCCATCCCGGGCGTGGAGAACCCCGGGCAGGTCTACAGCGTCCGCGCCCAGCAGGAGGAGAGCAAGCCGCCGGAGCAGGAGTGCCTGCGGCGCCACTAGGCGAGCGACCGAAGAACAACCGGAAGGAGACGACTTGATGACGACCACGACGACGAGGCCGGCGTTCCTGGCGATCCTCGCGCTCTTGTTGGCGGCCGCGATGGCGGCGGCGACCCTGGCGGCGCCGGGCGCGGCCCAGGCGGCGCCGGGGAAGGCCAACCCCGCGAAGACCTGCTCCGAGAGGGGCGACACCGTCTTCGGGTTCCCCGGCGAGCCGCCCTCCACGCGCGGGGGATGCGCCAGCTACGTGGCCACCGGCGAAGACGGCGACCCCACCGGCGCAGGCTACTCGGCCCAGTGCAAGGCCGTGACCGGCGGCGAGTACCCGTTCACGTTCTACGGGGGGACCGAGTGGGAGACCACGGTGGGCAACCCCTCCGAGTGCAAGGACGCGCTGCGCACGTTCCACACGACCTTCGGCGGGTAGGGAAGCCCCCGGGGCACCGGGAGCCCGACGGACCGAGGCGGCGGAGGGCCGGGGTTGTCCGCAACCCCGGCCCTCCTTCCTACCCACCGAAAGTCTTAGAAAGGGCCATCCTGGAAACGTCGGCCTGAGGGGGCTTTAGGAAGTTCGCCTAGACGCGCTTCGGGACCCGAGAAAGCGTAGTAGGATGCGCGGCGGAACGGGACGGGCACAGAGGAGGTGGGCCGGGCATGAGGTGCGCCCTGTTGGTCGAGCAACACGCCGTGTTCAGACAGGCGGTGGCGTACCTGCTGGCCCGGGACCTCAGGATCGAGCTCGTCGAGGAGGCCTCCACCCTGGCCGAGGCCAGGGCCTTGGCGTTGGAAAACCTGGGGAGCATAGACGTGGTGGTGAGCGAGCTGGCGCTGCCCGACGGGGAGGCCACCGACTTCCTGGCCGCCCTGCGCGAGGCGGAGGCCGACGTGCCGGTGCTCGTGCTCACCTTCCGGGGGGATCGGCCTTCCAGAGAACGGGCGCTAGAGCTTGGGGCCGCGCGGGTGATGGGCAAGGAGGCGCACGCGGGGGAGATCTTCGACGCCATACGAGAGCTCGGCGGCTTGGAGGACCACTAGATCCTATTCACCGGAGTGAGCGGAAGTGACGTTATCCGAAGTTGGGCGCGTGAACATGCTTTTAGGTGAATAACTATGCGGGTTTTGGGACCTCTGGAGAGGCTTTCACACCGGCCTTGAGACCGCAATTCGGTACGATGTTACAGACCTGGATAAAGATTCAACGGCCGAACGACCCGTTGTCGTTCGCGGCTGACTGACTCTTGATCGCTTTGCGGGCTGCGAACCTCTAGCAGACGGCGTCCTTTTATCGACAGGCCAGGCCAACGCAATCACCGGAGAACCGGTTTAGCGAACGCCCTCCGACTAACTGAAACCCCTCACTCCGGGCGTCGCAAGGTTTTTGGCGAGGTTTCGGAGGGAGGCGTATGATGCTCGGGAGCCCGGCGAGGCAAGGGCCGGAGGTGGGATGCCGACCCGCTCCAACTCCCCGAGGCCCTCGGCCCACCGAAAGAGGCTCGCGTAGCCGGCCTTTTGGTGATGGGAGGTCCGCGGAGGCCCAAACACCCGGTCCACAGCCTCCCGGGAGTGTCTTGAAGGCGTGTTGCTACCGCTTGATGGTGACCGGGTCCCGTTTTCTGTACCACTCACGATGAGAGCCCTGGTACGGATTCTAGCGGCTCCTTCAGGTCGGAGTTCCGACCCGTCAGAGCTTCGATGGCCGCGAACTCCACCGGTGTCAGGTATCCCAGTGCCCCGTGCGGCCTATGGTGGTTGTATTGATCGCGGTAATCCTCAAGCAGTACCTGCGCCTCCTTCAGATTGACGAACAACTCCCTCTCCAACAACTCGTCGCGTAGCCTGCTTATGAAGGTTTCCGAGTAAGCGTTCTCCCACGGAGATCCGGGCTCTATGTACAGCGTCTTCACTCCGGAGATCGCCAACCACTCCTTGAGCGCCTCGGCGATGAACTCGGGGCCATTGTCCGAGCGGATGTAGCCTGGCTCTCCCCGCTGGTCAAAGAGACGAGCCAGGGTATCTACGACATCCTCTGCGGTGATTGAGCGCTGGCCCTCAAGCGCCAGGCACTCTCTGGTGTACTCGTCGACGAGCGGCATCACCTTCAATCTGCGGCCGTCCTCGGTAGAGTCCATCGCGAAATCGTAGGACCAGACGTGGTCAGAATACTCGGCTCTTCTCTTGGTGAGACCATTCTCGCCGCTGCCCATCAGGCGCCGTCTCTTATGCTGCTTTTGCGGGACCTTCAGGCCCGCCTCTCTCCAGAGTCTGCGGACCCGCTTCTTGTTCACTGCCCAGCCGTCCCGCCGCAGCAACGCCCACACCCGCCGGTAGCCGTAGCGCGGATTCTCCCGGGAGAGCTCACCCATCCGGGCCGATAGGGCCTGATCAATACCGGGCCTTTGCTCGGTATAGCGTTGGGTGGAGCGGGGCTGGTCTATGGCCTGGCAAGCCCGGCGCTCGGAGAGCTCGAAGGTTCTCTGCACGTGAATCACCACCTTCCTCCTCCGGGCCGGGCTCAGAAGTTTCCCCGATTCACTTCCTTGAGTATGTCTATGTCCAGCGCCTGCTCGGCAACCATCTTCTTCAGCCGGGCATTCTCCTTTTCGAGTTCCTTGAGCCGCTTTGCTTCCTGTGGACTCATCCCACCGTACTGTTTCTTCCAGCGGTGGAACGTGGCCTCGCTTATGCCCAACTCGCGAGCCACCTCCGGGATGGTGGAGTCGTTGGCTAGCTTGCCCTCGGCCTGACGCAGCTTGCGGACGATCTGTTCTGGTGAGTAGCCCTTGCCCATAGAGAGTCCTCCTTGTGCCCGTCTGGGACTTCTGGACTCTCATCGTAACTGGATCAATTTTCGGGGAGCAGGTCAATGGACTCCTGGGCGTGTCCGAAACGCCGATCCGGGCCGTTATCTCCGTCGCTCACCTAAAGTTCGGGAGAGCCCGCACTTAATGGCGGGGTCTCGGCTCTGCCCCCGTAGGCCGCGCGCTCGAGGGTGTCTACGGCTCGGGCGGGAGACCTCGGGCGGCGTCCCCCAGCGCGTACCCGACCGCCCGATCGAAGGACATCGCCTGCCCGCGCCCGCGCGCCTCCTCGAACGCAACGTCGCCCAAGGCGCCGCGCGCCTTTCCCACGGCGCGCTCCTTGAGGGAGGGGTCGGGCGCGTAGAAGTTGTAGACGGGCGCCCCGACCTCCCCCAGCAGGTGCTCGGCCGCGCCGACCAGGACCGCCGAGCGCTCCGACTCCCCGCGCAGCGCGGCGACGGCCGAGAGCGCCTCCAAAAAGTGCGAGAGGTTCGCCCGATCGCCGAGCTCGGCCGACAACTCGACCCCTTCCCGGAGCGCCCGGCCGGCCGATTCGTGGTCGTCTCGGGCGAGGGCCAACTGCGCGAGGTTGTAGAGCGCGACGGCGACCGTCGTGGGGTTGTTCAGGCGGCGGCTCCGGGCCAGCCCCTCCTCGAAGAGCGTCTTCGCCCGGGCCCGTTCGCCCCGCGCGAGCAGCGCCGTCCCGAGCCAGAGGCGCCCGATGGCCACGTACAAGGGGACCCCTCCCCGTTCGAAGGCCGCGATGGCCGCCTCCAGGCGGGAAACCGCCGTCCCGTGGTCGGCGCGGGCCAGCGCGATCAGGCCGAGGCCGGCCAGCGCGTAGCCCTCGGCGGCCGCGTCCTTGGCGCGCCCGGACAACTCCAACTCCTCCTTCCAGCGTTCTTCGGCGGCCGGGTAGTCTCCTTCGGCGAAAGACAGCGCCGCAGCGGCTTGCATCGCCCCGAGCCTAAGGACCGTAGGGAGGGGCCCAGAGAGCGCCGCCTCCGCCCAGCGGCGGCCCTCGGCATGGTACCCGCGGATCCACCAGAAGGGGTGCAAAGCGCTCGCGGCGCGCGCGACGGCCTCGTACTCCCCGGCGTCCAGCGCCCACGAGATGGCGGCGCGCAGGTTGCCCACCTCCCTCTCCAACCCCGAGAGCCACCAGACCTGCTCGAAGCCCAACAGCTCGGGGGCGGCCCGCTCGGACAGGGCCACAAAGAACGCGGCGTGGCGCCCGCGCGTCCCTTCGGCCCCGCTGCCCCCCGCCAGCTTCTCCAGCGCGTACTGCCTGACCGGCTCGAGCATCCTGTAGCGGACCGTCGCCGCGTCGCCGGCCTCCGCCGACACCAGCGACTGCTCGGCCAGGGCTCCCAGCCGGGCGAGCACCTCCCCGGCCTCTCCGTCCTCCGCCGCCCCGACCGCCTCCGCCGCCTCCAGCGAGAAGCCCCCGACGAACACCGAGAGGCGCCCAAACAGCTCTTGCTCCCCTTCGGAGAGCAGCCCGTGGCTCCAATCGAGCGCCGCGCGCATCGTCCTCTGGCGCTCGGGCAGATCCCGCGCCCAGGAGGTGGAGAGCGCCCGATCCAGGCGCGGGAGGAGCGAGGCCGGGTCGAGGAACCGGACCTTCGCCGCCGCGAGCTCCAGCGCGAGCGGGAGCCCGGCCAGCCGCCAGCAGATCGCCGCCACCGCCTCGCCGTTCTCGGGCGTAACCCGGAAGCCGGGGGAGACGGCCCGCGCCCGCTCCAGGAAGAGCCGCCCCGAGGGGGAGCCCAGGACGTCTTCCTCCGTAGGGTCGCGGGTGGAGGGGGGCAGCGCCAGGGGCGGGACGGGGTACTCCCGCTCGCCGCGGACGCGCAGGGGCGCGCGGCTGGTCGCCAGCACGGCGAGGCCGGGGCAGGCCTCGACAAGCCCGGCGACGTCGGGCGCGGCCTCCAGGAGGTGCTCGAGGTTGTCCAGCACCAGCAGCAGGCGCCTCCCGCCGATCCGGCGTGCCAACGCGTCGCCGGGGGTGCGGCCCTCCGCCTCGCCCGAACCGAGCGAGCGCATGATCGTCGGGACGACGAGGGACGCCTCCTCTACCGGGGCCAGCGCGACGAAGGCGGTCCCGTCGGGGAAGAGCGCCTCCGCCTCCCGCGCGGCCTCCGCGGCCAGGCGCGTCTTGCCCACGCCGCCGATCCCCGTCAGCGTCACCAGCCGGACGTCCGGACGCGAGATCAAGCCGACGACCTCCTCGAGCTGCCGCTCGCGCCCGATCAGCGACGTGGCGGGCCGGGGCGGGAGGGCCATGGGCATCGCCGGACCGCCGGCCTTCGAGCCGGAGGGGGCATCGGGCGCGCCCCGCCCGGGGACCGACGCGAGGAGCATCGCCCGCTCTTCCTCGTCCAGCCCCAGGGCTTCGGCCAAGGCCCTCACGGTGTGGGGGTAGGGCCGCCGCCTCTGGCCGCGCTCCAGGGCGCCCACCGCGTTCGGGGAGAGCCCCGCCCGCGAGGCCAGCTCCTCCTGCGTGAGCCCCGCGGCCCGCCGCTTGCTTCGCAGGCGGGCGCCGAACGTCAAGGACGCTCCGCCTTCGTCGGGGGCTTCGTCCGTGGTGTTGCGCTCTCCCATCGGGCCAAGGATACCAACGGTCCCGTCCAGCGTCTCCGGCGTTTTCCCCTGATCCTGTAGGTCCTCCCTGGCTCCCACACGACGCCCACACGGCAGCCTTTGTGTGGGCGTTGTGGGTGCTCTGTGCGTGGTTGGGCGCCCTCCGGCGCGGCAGACTCCGGTCAGTCGAGCAACCGGAAGCGGAGGAGGACGAGGATGACACAAGGACGCCACAGCGAAAACCCCAAGGGAAGCACACAAATACCGCGGGACCGGAAAAGGAGAAACACCCAGATGAAGAAGATAGCGACGCTCGTGGGGATGGTGGCGCTGATGATCATGGTGCTGGCCCCCGTGGCGATGGCGGTCAACAAGCAGTGCACCAACGACCCCTGTTACGGCACCAACTACCGCGACACCCTCTACGAGCGCGGCGGCCGCGGGGTGTCCGACACGATAATAGGCCGCCGCTACGGCGACCTCATCAACGCCAACGCCTTCAAGGCCGACGAGGACATGCTGGACGGCCAGCGCGGGGACGACCGCCTCAAGGCCCAAGACGGCGACGGGCGCGACATACTCTACGGCGGGCCGGGCTTCGACATCTGCTACGTGGACGAGGGCGACGTTTATCACGTGAGCTGCGAAGAAGTGGACGTGGCGTGGAAATAGGCCAGGGGTAGCTGGCGGTCCAGGAAGCCAACGAGCGAGGCCGGGGAGAGCGCCCCGGCCTCTTTCTTTATCTCTATTCACCCAAGTGCGTGGAAGGGAAGTTCCGCGAACTTCGGGCGTAGGGCGTTCTGGGAAGTTGGCGCGGCCACGTTCCCCGTCTTCGCATAAGAACCCACGAAGGTATTACGTCTCCTTGCTAGCAGGCCCCCACGGGTTGGGGCCACGCCAACTTCCGAAAGATGCGCCACGCGGCCTACATACGCATCGGGTCATTGCCTCGATACTAAAGGAGTGATAGCGGTACGAGGCGGCTGTCTTCTCTCATTCCTCCACCGCTACAGAGGGGTGTATGGGGATGCGAAAGACGGTCCTGCTGTTGGCTTCGATGGCCTTAGCGATTCTCGCCGAGGCGTTATCCTTTGCCGAGTAGGCCATAGTGGCGGCGGAAGCCGCGTCTGGGCACAGACGGGCGGCCCGACGCGAGGAAGGGAAAAGGCGTGAGCGGTAGGCACACCGCCGAGGCAGCAACGTGGACCGTGCTGGGGAGGAAGTCTAGAGTGAAGACGACGAGAAAAGAGTTCCTCGCGGGGGCCGCACTGCTCGGGGTCCCCGCGCTGATGAGTATGAGTCCGAAGAGGCGGAGGGCGCTGAAAAGGAGCAGGGCGGACAACGCCCCCGCGAACGGAAGGCCGAATATCCTGTTCGTGCTCACGGATGACCAGCCCGCGCACACCCTCTACGGGATGCCCAGGACGCTGGAGGCGTTCTCGGGCGGCCTCGACCTCACGGCCACTGGCTACTCCGACGTGCCCCTGTGCGCCCCGGCGAGGGCGAGCCTGTTGCGCGGGGTCTACCCCCACACCAACGGCATCACGGAGAACGAAGGGGCCTACGCCCGCTACCGCGAACGGGGCTACGAGGAAGACGACCTCCTCAGCCGCCTGAACAGGGCAGGCTACCGCACGGGATGGTTCGGCAAGATCATCAACGGCTACGGGGTGGAAGGAACGGACGGGGAGAGCTGGGTGCACCCCGGCGCGGACCGCTGGGTGGGCCTCGTGGGCGGGCAGGGCGCCGATCCCTATCGCGTGAACATAAATGGCGCCGTGCGCGAGCGGACCGAGGACCACACGAGCGCCTTCGGGAGACCGGCGGAGGCGTTCATCAGGCAGGGCGAGACCTCAGGGGCGGCGTGGTTTTGCTATCTCAACTGGACGGACCCCCACACTCCGTACACTCCTCCGAGGGCTGACGCAGACCTCCGCGACGGGGCGCGGTACTCGTCACCTGGCACCGAAGAGGCGGACCTGTCGGACAAGACCCCGTATTGGTCAACTGCCACGCGCCTCGGCTACACCACCCCCCGGATTTCCTACGAGGGCACGCTGGAGGAGCTGGCGGCGACCGACCGGTGGATGGGCAGGCTGATGACCGCGCTCCGCGAGACGGGGCAGCTGGAGAACACCATCGTTATCTACACGTCGGATAACGGTTTTATGCTCGGCGAGCACGGCGGCATGAGGTCCAAGGGCCACCCCTACGAGGAGTCGGCGAGGGTGCCGTTCCTGATCCGAGGCCCCGGCATCCCCGCCGCGGCGGAGAACCCGCTGGTCACGCGCCTGGACCTCACGCGCACGATCCTGGACGCGGCGGACGCCGACCTGTCCGGCCTGGACGGGCGGGATTTGAGGGGCCTGGGACGCGACCCGTGGCGCAAACGCGTCCTCGTCGAGCATCCCATCGGGCGGTGGGCGATGGTGCGAGAGGGCGACCTCGTGCTCATCCGCTTCGACGCCTACGGCGAGGAGGAGTTCTACGACCTGGGCGTCGACCCCTACCAGCTGGAGAATGTCGCGGCCAGGAGGCCGGAGGAGGTGGCCGCGATGCGAGCGCACCTGGGTGCGCTCCGCTCCTCCACGGGCGGCGCCCTGAGGGCAGCGGAGGAGGTAGCCTGACCGGAGCGCCCCAGGCATAGGCCACGAGCCGTCGGGCGAACGTCTTTCGTAGACCGCCGTAGAGTGGGCGCTTTTTCCGGGTGCCCTGAACCTTGGACCCGACCGACCTCTTATTCACCCGACTGCCTAGAGAGAGTTTGGCAAACGCGAAAACGAGGCGAGAACGCTTCATGCGGCTCGCGCCAACCTCCTCAGCATCAGCCTGCTCATCGCTCCGTAGATCATCGCCTCCGCGGTCTCGGGCAACCTCTCGTAGTCCTTGCTGAACCGCCGCGACAAGCCCAGCCACGCGAAGGTCCGCTCCACGA
>CADCUT010000088.1 GCA_902805975.1 uncultured Rubrobacteraceae bacterium
GATCGTCTCCGACCCGTCCTCCGGCGAGACCGTCTCGATGGACCCCGACGGCCGCTTTCTGGCGGCCAGCATCAACAAGCTGCCCGTCTTGATGGCGCTCTACAGGTCCGCGGCGGCCGGAACGGTGGACCTGGATGATGAGATCTCCATGCAAGCCTCCGACGTGCAGGCCTACGGCACCGGCTCCCTCTACACCAAGCCCGTCGGTTACACCATCACGCTGCGCGAGTGCGCGGGGTTCCTTATAAAGGAGAGCGACAATACCGCCTGGAAGATGCTCGACCGCTACCTGGGCCGGGCCTACATCCGCTCGGAGCTCTACAGCGCGGGCGCGCGGCGGACGGAGTACTGGATCCCGAATACCACCACCCCGAGCGACGTCCTGGTCATGCTAGAGAAGATCTCCGACCCCGCCTATACGAGCCCGGACCTCTCCGCCGAGATGCTGGGTCTCATGACGAACACGGACTTCGAGGACCGTCTGCCCCAACTGCTGCCGGATAACGCGAGGGTCTCGCACAAGATCGGCTCCTACGGCGCCACCTTCGGCGACGCGGGCCTCGTCTTCCCGAACGGCTCCCGCAACGTGGAAGACGCCTACTTTATAGTCGTGATCGCGGACGAGACCGGCGAGGGCACGGCCCGCGCCGCCATGCAGGAGATGTCGCTGGCGACCTACCGCGCCTATACCACTGACAATCGGTAGACCCTCTATCGTGTAACATCCAGGAGTTCGAGTCGGAAGAGGAGGGGGGCTCCTTTATGAGACACGCGACTATTCTGCTGGCGGCCGTGCTGGCGGTGACGGCGGCTATAGGGGCATCCGCGATGGATGCCGGTAAGGCCCGGGCCGCCGACACGGTGAACGTCGGGACTTGCACCGGGGGGAAGATAGCGCTGAAGGCGGACGAGAAGCGCATGCTCGAGCTGCACAACCAGAAGCGCCGGAGCCAGGGCCTCCAGCGGCTTTGCGTACATCCCGCGCTGCAGAGGGCGGCCCGCGACCACTCGCAGAACATGATCCGGCGCGACTTTTTCGGTCACGGCAAGGTCGGCAAGCGCCTCAAGCGTTACGGCTACAACTGGAGCAGGTGCGCCGAGAACATCGCCCCGGACCAGGGATCTCCCTCCCCCGCCACTACCTTCGACACGTGGATGGAGAGCTCGCCGCACAGGTCCCATATCCTCGGCCGGGAATACAAGGAGGTCGGCATAGGCCTCGCCACCGGCTCCCATAACGGCGAGCGCAAGACGATGTGGACGGCGGATTTCGGGAGCCGCAATTGACCGGACCCGTCAATGGCCATTGTTAAGTTTTTTTAAGAAAAAGGGAAAAAATACGATAAATGGTGTTGACATTAGGGTTCTTGGGTATCAAAATGCTCGGCGTAGGTAAATGTCGAACAGGAGGTAATGAAGTTGAGGAAAGTAATGCTTTTGGCGGCCATGCTGGCCATGGTGCTCGCCGCCGCGGTTCCGGCTTTCGCCCAGGATGCCACCGCTGTTGACGAGAGCGTCGCTACGGGCGGCGACGTCCAGTACGTGGACTGCTCCCAGGTCCAGGCTGCTGTCCAGGCTCAGTACGGCGACGCGAACGCCATCGGTGACGAGAGCATCGCGACCGTGGCCAGCGAGCAGGGCATCACCCAGAACCAGGTCAACGCTTGCCTCGGTGAGGTAAACGGCGTGGTCCAGGCCGGCGAGGACGTCGTTGTCGACGTCGAGGGCTCGGCCACCGCTGCTGCTGAGGACGAGGGCTCTGCTTCGGCCTCGGCTTCCGCTTCGGCCTCGGCTTCCGCTTCGGCTTCGGCTTCCGCCGCCGCCACCGAGCTTCCCGAGACGGGTGGCGCTTCGCTGCTCGCGCTCGGCGCTGGCGCCCTTCTGGTCGCCGGTGGCCTTCTGGCCCGCAGGATCGTTCGGTAACTAACTAACCGAACGCAGCATTACGAGACGGGCCCCTTCGGGGGCTCGTCTTTTTTTGTGCCCGGTCCTCGGGGGCCGTTCTGCCGTCCTTGTATTCGGGGGGGGTTGTGGATATGCTCATGCGCGGTGATCCTGCATGAGCGGTACGGTCTTTAGAATCTCCGTCGGGTTTTTGGTGGGGGTGCTGGCGCTTTTGGCGCTCGCGCTCTGCGCGTCGGACTACTACATGGGGGAGCAGCAGCGGCTGTTGGCGGCGGGGGACGCGCGGGGCGCTGAGGAGGCCTCGCGGATGGCGCTCCGGCTCGATCCGTTCGACACCGACGCCCTGGAGGCCCGGGCCCTGACCTTGCAGCAGCAGAGAAGGTATGAGGAGGCCGCGGCGGCGCTGCGGGAGGCCACGGAGCGCGACCCGAACAACTACTTTCCGTACCTGCTGCTCGGGAACGTGCAGCTCGCCCTGGACGACCCGGACGCCGCCGTGGAGAGCTACCGCGACGTGCTGGAGCTCAACCCCAAGGCGACCTCGGCCAGCATCTACATGGCGCAGACCTTGCTGGGGCAGGACAGAATGCGGGAGGCCAAAGAAGAGTACCTGAAGCTGGAGAGGGAGGACAGGATCTCCTACGAGGCGCTCTACAACCTGGGGAGGATCGAGGTCCGCACCGGCGAGGCCGAGGAGGGTCTCAGGGACATAAAGACCGCCAGGCGCCAGGCGCGTTCCGGTTCGGAGGAACTCGAGGGCCCGGCCGCGAGGCAGCAAGAAGAGCTCTTGCGCGGCATGGATCTCGCCGTGGCCGACGCGATGGTGGTTGCGGGCCGGGAGTCGAAGGCGCGCGAGATCCTCTCGAGCAGCACCTCCGAGCAGGCCCCGTCGCTGCTTCAGCTCTTGAACTCCGACCCCGACGCGTACCGCGAGCAGGTGGTGAACAGTGACATCTACTGATCGGCGGGGTTGGCAGGACGGCCGCAGGGACGCCACCACGCTGGCCGAGGTCCTGCACGTCTTGAGGGGCCGCCGGTTGCTGGTCGTCGGCGCGTCGCTGGTCCTGGCCGGGGTGGCCCTGCTCTTCGGGCTCTTCAGGGGACCCGCGTACACCGCGGAGGCCGTGGTGGGCTTCACGCCCCAGCAGATGCCCGACGACGAGAACGCGAGGCTGGCCTTCGCGCAGGAGGTCTTCTCGGCGATCACCTCGCCGGGTAGCTTCTCCGAGGGCGTGAAGGCCGAGGCCGGCTGGCACGGCGGGTCTGAGGAGTTCAGGAACCGGCTCGACCCGGGGGTCACCGTGACCGGTGGCGGCGGCATGGAGATGCGGGTCGCGTTCTCCGGACGCGAGCCCGAGGCGGCCGCCCGGGTCGCCAACGCCTACGCGGAGACGTTCGCGCTGGAGGCCGGGCGCCTCGGCGGCGGGCAGCTCTCCGGGGGGACCGGCATCGCGGACGCGCGGGTGATGCGCAGGGCCGTCCCGTCCGAAGGGTCGGGACCACCCGCCGTGCTCTACGCGGCCGTCGCCGCCGGGGTGGGCCTGCTCCTCGGGGGGGGTGCCGCGCTCTCGCTGGAGGGGAGGGCCGGTGGATGGCGGGACGTCCGCGACGCCGAGGTGACCCTCAAGGCCCCGGTGCTCGGGGCCATACCGGACTACTCCCGCGCCGAGAACGAGGGCTGAGGTGGGCCTGGGGGCCGTAAGCGGAAGTGATACGCGGGCGCTGCTCCTCGGCCCCGACTCGCCGGTCAGGAGCCACTACGAAGATCTGGCCGGGAGGCTGCTCTCCCTGGACGGGATCCGCACCGTGGTGGTCACGAGCCCGGAGCACGGGGCGGGGCGGACGAGCGTCTGCGTGGGCCTCGCGGGCGCCGTGGCCGGCATGGGCCGGCGGGCCGGGCTGGTGGACTGTAACCTCGGGGACCCCCAGCTCCACCGGGTGCTGGGCGAGCCGAACTTTGTCGGCCTTACCAGCGGCCTAGAAGGGGACAAGCCCCTCGAGCACTACGGGTACGAGGTGGCGCCGGGCCTCCTCGTCGTGCCGACCGGGCCCGTGCCCCCCAACCCCGCCTCCCGTCTCGAACACGAGAGGCTCGTGGGGGCCGTGCGCTCCCTCGAGAAGGGCCGGGACCTCGTCGTCGTGGACGGGCCCGTCGCCGGCGGGGTCCTCTCGTCTTCCAACCTCTCCGAAGGCTTCGACGGGGTGCTGCTCGTCGTGCACGCCTCCCGGACGCCGAAGAGCCTGGCCCGCGAGACCATCGACGACCTCCTGGAGGCGGGGACGAACCTGCTCGGGGTGGTGCTGAACGGGTGCTAGTGGGCGATACGGGAGCCCCGGCGTGAGAGCCACGACGTGAGGGGGGGGGAGACGGTCAGGAGCCGCTTCTTCGGCGCCGGCGTGGATGAGGTGGGCGAGAAGGGCCGGCGTTCCGGGCGTTTGCTCGTCGTGTTCAAGTCCTTCGTCTTGCTCTCGCTCGTCGGCGCGACCGTTTTCGGGCTCATGAGCGGCGGCCTCTACGACGACGCGCTGTGGCTGCCCGTGACCGCCGGCGTGCTGGGACTGCTCTTCGCGACCATCATCTCGCGCGGCTTCTACGATGGGATCTCGCGGGAGGGGTGGGTCCTGATCTCCCTCCTCGCCCTCCTCGTCCTCGTCAAGGGGCTCTCCATGATCTGGACGATAAGCGAGACGGAGACGATCAAGGAGACCTTGAGGACCTCGATGTACCTGGCGGCCTTCGCCATCGCGCTGGCCGTGGACTCAGCCGTGCCGCGGCTCGGATGGGCGCTGGTCGTCTCCCTGGCGGTGGTGCTGGGCCAGTTCTGGGAGACCTCGTACTGGTTCGCCCTGCTCCTGCTGCTCCTGGCGGCCGTCGTTGGCGCGAGCGCCTTTGCCAGGGGCGGGTTGCCGGGCCACCGGCAGGTGGGACCGCTTGTGGACGGGCTCGGCCTGGCGGTGGCCGGGGTGGCGGGGTACGGGATCTTGCAGAAGGCATACCCCGAGGACTACGAGATAGCCTCCATAGATCGTTACCGGGTGGACTCGACCGTGGGATACCCGAACACGGCGGCCGTTATCCTGGGCATGGGGGCGCTGCTCGCGCTCTCGCGGATGACCGCGATCCGCAACCCCGTCCTCCGGGGGCTCTACGCCGTGCTCCTGCTCGGCTCCCTCGTAACGCTCTACCTGACGCTCTCCCGGGGCGGCATCGGGTCGTTCGGGTTGGGCCTCGGCGTCCTTTTCGTTCTTGGCGCCAACCGTCTGCAGATGCTCGTCAACCTGCTGCTCGTCTGCGTCCCTGGCGCCTGGCTCTGGTGGCGGATGCAGGACCTCGGCGCGCTCCTGAGCCCCGACGCCCCCATGGGACAGAAAGTGGCCGAAGGGCTCGCCTTTCGGAACGACCTGATCTTGGCCCTCGTCGTCGCCTTCGCGCTTCAGGCGGCCTACGCATTCGTCGCCGCCCGCTACGAGCTGACCTCCGTCGCGCGGCGCTACGTCGGCGTGGCCTTGGGCATCGGCGCGGCCCTGGCCGCTGCGGCGTTCGCCGTCCTCCTGCTGACGGGGTACGGCGGCATCGGCAGGGCCGCGCGCGAGATCTTCAGCAACCCGGACCAGCAAGGAAACGCCGTCGAGAGGCTCTTCTCGTTGGGGGTCGGCTTCAGGGCTGACTACTGGAAGCTGGCCTGGCAGGCCTGGCTCGAGAACCCCCTCACGGGGACCGGGGCAGGCACCTTCCAGTACACCTGGCTCGAAGGCCGGCCCGGCGTGCAGGGCGTAAAACAGGTCCACAACCTCTACCTGGAGCAGCTCACAGAGACCGGCATCTTCGCCTTTCTGGCCCTCGCGGCGTTCGTGGTAGTCCTCGTCTTCTCTACCGCGCGCGCCGCCTGGCGGCACCGGCCGGAGGGGGAGGGGCGCCTCCTGCTCGCCGGCCTCGTGGCGGCGATTACGGTCTACCTCATCTCCTCCGGCGTCGAGTGGCACTGGTACCTACCGGGGGCGACGCTGTTCTTCTTCGTCCTGGCCGCCTCCGCCGTGCGCCTGGCCCGCGCGGGCGACCCCCCGAAAGCCGCCAACGGGCCCCCGGACGAGACGACCCCGGGCTAGGCGGGCACCCGTGCTGGGCCAAAGGGGTCTATCCGCGGCCGGAGCCTCTGTGCGAAGGCTCGTCGGCGGGCTCGACCTCGCCAGGGGGGACCACACCAAGACGGTCTTTCTCGCCGGCAGCGGGCGCAGCGGGACGACCTGGCTCTCCGGCCTGATGAACCACGACTCGCGCTACCGTCAGGTCTTCGAGCCGTTCCATCCCGGAGAGGTCGAGGACTTCCGCGGCTTCGGGAGCAAGCAGTACCTGAGACCCGGGGACCGGCGGGAAGAGTTCCTCGAACCCGCCCGGGGGGCCGTGACCGGGCGACTCCGAAGCGGCTGGACCGACCGGGGCGGCGCCATCGTGGCCCGGCGGCGCCTGGTCAAAGACATCAGGGCGAACCTGCTGCTCGGCTGGCTGGCGGAGAACTTCCCCGGTATGCCCATCGTGCTCCTCATGCGGCACCCGTGCGCCGTCGTCTCGTCCCGCCTCGCCCTCGGCTGGCACGACAACCTCGACGAGACGATCTCGCAGAGGGACCTCGTCGAGGACCACCTCCTTCCGATGGAGACCGGGATGCTGGCCGCCCGCGACCCCTTCGAGCGGCACCTCTTTCTGTGGTGCATAGACAATTACGTCCCCCTCAGGCAGTTTCCGCCCGGCGCCATACACCTCTGCTTCTACGAAGACCTCGTCCGCAACCCCGAACCGGAACTGCGGCGGCTGTTCGCGTTTATCGGGCGGGACTTCGACGAGGCCGTCCTCGGGAAGCTCGGGCGTCCATCCCCCACGAGCCGCCGGGGCGAGGGGCCGTCCGTGGACGGGTGGCGTGGCCGGGTGGACGGGGGGCGGCTGGAGAGAAGCGCTGAGATCCTGGGCCTTTTCGGGCTTGACGGGATCTACGGCCCCGGGACCATGCCGAACGCCACAGGAGCCCTCGCCCTGATGGGCGCGGGGGCGTAGCGGGGAACCGCGTGATCAGGCCGCCCGTCGTCGTCCTCTCCGGCGTGCGGTGGGACTTCCTCTGGCAGCGCCACCAGGCGGTCGCCACGCTCTTCGCCCGCGCCGGCTACCCGACCGTCTTCGTCGAGACCACGGGCCTCGCCAACCCCGGACCCTCCGCGCTCCCGAAAGTCTGGGCCAGGGTTCGGAAATCCCCGCCCAGCCGCGCCGGGGACGGAGGTCCGACCGTGTACCCCCCGGTCGTGCTGCCGCCGACCCTCCGGATCTTCCGGGCGGCGAACCGGAGGCTCCTGCTGCCCCGGGTGGCGCGTGATATCGAGGAGGCCGTTGGGCGGAACCCCATCGTCGTGGCGTACCCGCCGACGCGTACGACGCTCGACCTGATCTCCGCCCTCGATCCCCGCCTCGTCCTCTACGACCGCGCGGACGACTACGAGCACTTCCCCCACGTCCCGAAGGACATAGCGTCCACCGAGCGCGAGCTCCTCGCGCGGGCGGACCTCGTCTCTTGCACATCGAAACCCCTCCTGGCGCAGACCCGGCGCTTCAGGCCGGACGCCTCGCTCAGCGGACCGGCCGTAGACTACGAACGTTTCGCCACCCTGCAAGAGCCTCCTCCCGTCCTGCCACCGCGAACGGTCTGCTTTTTCGGGGACGCGGGGCGCGGGCGGGTGGACTTCGACGTCCTCCGGGCCGTCGCGGGGGCCGGCTTCCGGTTGCGGCTGGTCGGGGTGCTCGATCCCGCAGAGAGGCATCTGGCTGATAGGCCGAACGTGGAGTACCGGGGAGAGGTGCCCCACTGGCGGTTGCCGGAGGCGCTCGCCGGCGTGGACGCCTTCGTGCTGCCGTACAAGATCCACGGCCTCACGCGCGCGATCTCACCCGCCAAGACTTACGAGTGCCTCGCCACGGGCCGCCCCGTCGTGGCCTCACCGCTACCGGCGATGGAAGACCTCTCGGACCACGCCTACCTCGCCGAAGGACCGGAGGGTTTCGTCGAGGCCCTGCGTAACCTTCCTGAGACGGAGACGAAAGCCGGGGGCCGGGCGAGGGAGCGCCTGGCGCGGGAGAACTCGTGGCCCGTGCGGTTCCGGGAGATCGAAGCCTCCATACTGCGCGCTCTCAGGGGCCGCGGATGAGGCGTGGTGGGCGGGTTGGGGTGCTCGGGGTCGGGGTCGACCGGATCACCGCCGAGGAACTGCACGCGGAGATAACGCGCCTCGTCCGGCGCCGGGACGGGGTCGTGCTGAACGTCAACGCCCACTGTCTCAACCTCCTTCACGAGGACGAGGGGCTCAGGGACTTCTTCGGCGCGGCGGACGTCGTCTTCTGCGACGGGGCCGGCGTGAGGCTGGCGGCGCGGATGCTCGGGGACCGGCTTCCCGCGCGGATTACATACGCAGACTGGCTTCCGCGCCTCGCCGCCCTCGCCGAGGAGCGCGGGTTCTCCCTCTTCTTCCTGGGAGCCCGTCCCGGCGTGGCCCGGGAAGCATCGGCAAAGCTTCGGGCGTCTCATCCGGACCTGAGAATCGTTGGCGTCCGGCACGGCTTCTTCGATCACCGGGCCGGAAGCCCCGAGAACGAGGCCGTGGTGGCGGAGATCAAGGCCGCCAGGCCCGACGTGCTCCTCCTCGGCCTCGGCATGCCCCTGCAGGAGCGCTGGCTGATGGAGAACCACCGCAGGCTCGGTGTCGGGGTCGCCCTGACCGGCGGCGCCGTCTTCGACTACGCCTCGGGAGGGCTCCAGCGGGGCCCGCGCCTCCTCACCGACAACGGCTTCGAGTGGCTCGCCCGTCTCCTCGTCGAGCCCCGCAGGCTCTGGCGCCGCTACCTTCTCGGCAACCCGCTGTTCCTGGCCCGCGTGCTCGCGCAACGGTGGCGGGAGGGCGTAGGCTCTCGAAAAACACGAAAAACGTAACTTATATCCCTTAACATCTCCTAACTTTTAGTCGATAATGGGCGGGCTTACGGCACATATTCCTTGAGGGGGGAAATGCGCAACAAGATATTGGGTTTCGCGGTCCTCGCCGTGGTCTCAGCTATGGTGGCCACCGGCACCGGCACCGGCGCACAGGCTCAGGAGCCTTCAACCACGATCCGGAAGACGGAGGGCGCGGCCGTGGGGGCCGAGGTCTCCCACCCGGCGGAGTGGAACGTCGAGCGCGAGCCCTACACCTACGAGGACACCTACGGGTATACCCTCTGGTACCCGGATACCGACACGGCCCACGATCACGGTGGCCGACCCGCGTTGCGGGTCGCGCTCGCCTACGATCTAGAACCGGAGGACATCGAAGCCGAGGTCGAGGGGGTTATGACCGACTATCCGGACCTCTCCCTGCGGCGCGAGACGGTGGACGTCGCCAGGGAGCATAAGGGAGTCGCGGTAGGGACGATCCCGGGCAGCACCCCTTACACGGCCGTCTACGTGCCGGTAAACGGGCGGGTCTACAAGATCAACGTCTACGCCGACGATCCAGAGAGGCGGGGCCTGGACGTTCGCGGCAGGGGGTTGCTCGCCGACGTGCGCTTCGAGGAGCCCACGAGGTCCGTTGGCGCGCTCGATCTCCCCGACGCGAACTCGCCCGAAGCCCTGGCGGCGCCCGTAGAACCCGGGCTGGTCTCGGAAGAGGAGGCGGCGCGCCGGACGGCCACGGAGGAGGAAGGGACCGCCCGGATCTCCGCCGCCCCCCGCGGGGGTGGGGAGAAGGAGATCTCGGAGGGCTGCTTCCTGGCGGACCCCCGGTTCTGGGTGCAGACCCAGCACGGGAAGCTTGCCAACGAGAACCGCTGGAAGGGACGACGTCCGGGGTGGACCAGGATCGGGCTCTACAACTACTGGGGCGAGTACACCCACGGCGACCTGGGCTACGGGCGGTGCGTCTCGAACGGCTACACGAACGACAAGTTCGCCATCGACTACTTCTTGAGGAGGGGTGACGCCGTCTTCTCGCCGTTCAAGAGCGGCACCGTCCGGTTCGCCGGGCAGAGGGACTCCCACAAAAACTACGGCAAGTTCGTGGTGATCGAGACCGAGCACGGCGACGAGAAGTACGTGAGCATGTCCGCCCACCTGGACGGTTTGAACGTGGGCAAGGGGGACAGGGTTAGCGAGGACAAGATCATCGGCTTCGCCGGCAACACGGGCGCCCCGAGCATCCCGGTGGGCGACCCGCACCTGCACCAGGCCTTCTACCGCAACCCCAGTTATGTCGACGGCGCGCCCTACGGCGGTCGGGGGTTGCAGGTGGTCCGCCACCACTTTCTCGGACACGCCGCGGGCGACAGGAACGGCGGCGTATACACCTTTGGCCGGAAGAAGAAGTCGGACAGGACGTGCCGGGCATCTATAGTCTGCGGCAAGGGCTACTTTATAAGCAACTAGGCCGGGGGCGTCTCCGCCGGGGAGGGCCTCCGGCCGGACGCTATAATCCGTCCCCGTAGGTGCGTGTCATGCTCTCCAAGAACATCCTGAAGAAGCTGCTCGGCTTCAAGCCCCTGCGGCGCTCGCTGAGCGTGCTGGTGCTGGCGTCGCTGGACGCCACAGCACTCCTGCTCGGCCTGATGGCGGCGCTGCGGCTCCCCGACGTCGGCGAGGCCGGCCGGGCCATCTCGCTGGCGCCGCTTCTGGTCGGGGCCTGGGTGGTGATCTTCGCCGCCTTCCGGCTCTACGACAGGGCGCCGGTCCGGAGGAACCCGGGGGCTTTTATCGGGTCGTCCTTCTGCTGGGCGGGGCTCGCGCTCGCCGGGGCGGCGGTCTACCCGCAGAGCGGGCTCGGTCCTGCGGTCGTCCTCGTCGCCGCCTCCATCGCCCTGCCAGCGGCCTCCGTGATGCGGCTGCTCTTCGAGCGGGGGGTGGCGCGGGTCTACCGGCGCGGCCTCGGCCAGACCCCCGTGCTGGTGGCCGGACGCGAGCCCGACCGGCGGCGGGTGATCCGGGCGATGGCCCCCGGCGCCTACGTCCTGGCCGGCGAGGTGGACCTGGAAGGAGGCGCCGCGGACCTGGCGGCGCTCCGCTCGGCTTTAGACAGCACGGACGCCCGCGTGGTCGTCCTCGCAGGCGCCGAGAGGCTGCCGGACGACGCGCTTCTCGGGCTACTCCACTCGGCGCGGCTTCGCGGGGTGCCCTTGCGGGTCGTGCCGGGCGCCCTCGCCCTGATGCGCGGCCGGACCATCCTCTCGGAGGGCATGGGCATGCCGCTCCTCGACGTCCGCTATCCCCAGCTGGACAACCACCAGCGCGCCCTCAAGCGCGCCCTCGACGTCGCCATCGCCGCGTTCGGCCTGCTCGTGTTGGCGCCCCTGTTCGCCGCCGTGGCCCTCGCCATCCGGCTCGACTCGCCGGGGCCGGTGCTCTTCCGGCAGAAGAGGGTCGGGGCGGACGAGAAGACCTTTATCTGCTTTATGTTCCGGTCGATGCGGGCCGACGCCGAGAACCTCCAGGAGTCGTTGGAGGCCCACAACGAGGCCGAGGGGGCCGTCTTCAAGATGAGGCGTGACCCCCGCGTGACCCGCGTCGGCGGGCACCTCAGGCGCTGGAGCATCGACGAGCTGCCGCAGATGTTCAACGTGCTCAAGGGGGAGATGAGCCTCGTCGGGCCGAGGCCGTTGC
>CADCUT010000089.1 GCA_902805975.1 uncultured Rubrobacteraceae bacterium
TGGCCCGCAAATCGTCGAGTTGGGCTTCTTCGATCCCGGGTCTCACCCGCGAGCGGTCGAGGTCCTCGACGCGTACCAGGAAGCGCGCTCCGGATGACCGGGCGAAGAGCCAGGCCAGGAGCGCGGTCCGCAAGTTCCCGACGTGGAGCGGGCCTGTGGGGCTGGGCGCGAAGCGTCCGTCCAGGTGATCAGTGGGATCGCTTGCGCGATGATCCATTCTGTCTCTCGCCGCGCCGTGCTGCACGGCGAGAGTCTACAACCCGGGACCGATCAGTAAGCTTTTCGATGGAATAGCAAAAGGGCGACGAGCAGCGGCACGCCCGCGGCTATCAGACAGATGAGGAAGCTCGTGGCGGCGAAGCCTTCGCCCATGAACATTTCCTCGCTGGTCCAGTATCGGACGAGACCCGAGTTCTGAATAAACGTTTCGACGGTGCCCGGTCTCTCCATGCCGGGTCGCGCGTCGGTGTACCTGATCTGGTACGCGTAGAAGATCGACAACAAGAACTGCGGCGCCGCGCTGAGAACCCCATACAGGACCAACGCCGTCGCCGCGACGCTGGATACCAGGTTCCGGAAGACCACCGACGCGAGCAGCGCGATACCCAGAACGAAGAGCGCGCCCAGCCATAGCAACAGCACCGAGAGCATTACACCCGCGAGGCTGAACTGCTCGAAAGGATAGCCACGCGCTGCGGCCCCGGCGGTGAGCAGCGAGGCGCCGAAGATCGCGGCGACGAGCAAGGTGACCGCACAGACCGCATATTTGGTGAGCAGCGCACGGGTGCGTCCGTTCGGTTTCGAGAGCAGCAAGAGGATGGTGCCACTACCGACCTCGCTGGAGACCAACCCGACCCCCAGCAAGGCGGCCAGAGGGAGCAGGATGGCGACGCCCCCCACCCCGTACAGAGACGCCATATCTTGTACGGCGTACTCCGCGGGGTCGGTCGACAGCCGCTGCGACTCGGGGATCTGCGTGCCGTCGGGAAGCTCCGTAACGACGTTCTGCGCCAGCCGCACTATCTCCTCGTAAGGAGCCAGGCTCGGCACCAGCAGCAGGGTAAGCACCATAGCGGCGGCGAGCTTCCACCGCGCGTCACGCCATTCCTTGGCCACCAAAACGCTATCCTCCCTCCCTCGACTGGTGCAGAAGCTCCTGGGCCCACGCCACCGGCTCAATTCCGTCCCACATAGCGAATAGCCTCGCTTCAATCCCTTGTCTGATCCCCACCGTCGGCAGAGATGGTGTCATTGCCCGATCCGCCGTAAGCTTCGTCGTTGCCGCTCTCGCCGTCCTTGGCGCGGAGCCTGTCGTCTCCTTCCCTGCCACGGAGTACGTCATCGCCGCTCCCGCCGATGAGGGTGTCGTCGCCGCTGCCGCCGATAACGACGTCGTTTCCTCCGAACCCCCACAGAACGTCGTCGCCGGATCGGCCGCAGAACACGTCGCGTATCGGGGTGCCCTCGATAAGGTCCCGCCCCTCCGTGCCAACAACCGTGCAGGCCGGGATGACCTCGTCCGCGAGTACCTGCGTACCCTCGCTGAGCGTGGCCGGTCCGCCGGACGCGTTGCCCGCCTCGACCCTCACCTGGCCGCCGAAGTAGCCGGGGTCGAGAAGGCGGAGCCTCATGCTGAACGTCGCTGTCTCTCCCGGTCCCAGACCGTCCAGACGACACCTCGCCGCCGCGGCTTCGTCTTTGGTAACGCACTCGCCCTTGGACGAGTCGCCCGCCAGGCGTGCCGAGACGAAGCGGGCGGCCCTGTAGAAGTGCGTCCTGCCGAAAACCTCGACGTTGGTAGCGACGCCGAGGCCCTCGTTACGGATGGTAACCGTGTAAGTAAGGTAGTCACCCACCCAGGCCGGGTCGGAGCTATCGGAGATCTCGGTTACCAAGCGAGGTTCTCTCGGCTGCGCGCAGGGGTCCTCGGGAAGATAATAGTGGTAGTCCGGTTGGGCGAATTCTACCTCCGGAGAAGCTTCGTAGAGATCTACCGCCTCGGGCACCGTGAGGCCGTCGGGGAGGTCTACGACCCAGAGGTCGGCGAGGCCCTGCGATTCCTCTTCCGCGCCCGCGCCGTTTAGCTCCTCCATCTTTTCGACGGATTCTGCGGAGGCCCCCGCCTCCATCTTCACCAGTATGTGATCGGTGGCGTAGCCGGGTCCGCAGTCCTCCTGGGAGGCGGCAGGTCCGGAAACCGCGACGAGGCCAACCGACGCGACGGCCGTCGCTAGAAGCAGCGACAGCCAGAAGCGTCCGGGGATCCGGCCAAGCGCGGCAAGAGCTTCGGTTTTCATCAGCGCGAACCCCTTCTCTCTTCTGCACTACGATTCAAGCGTACGTAGTTCACTCAATAGGCCTTTCGGCGGAACATCCACAGGGCGGCGAGGAGTGGTGCCGCCGCGGCTATCAGGCATACGAGAAAGTTGGTTGCCGCGAGGCCTTCGCCCAGGTACAAGCTCGCGTCTGTCCAATAGGCAGCCAGGTTCAGCTGGTCAGGTGGTCCGTAAGGGAAGTACGTCGGGATACCTTGAGAATCGTGTATCTTGAAAGCATCTTGCAAGTTGTAGAGAAGAACGTCCAGGATCCCGGACAGGTTGAACACGAGAAACAGGGCCAATACCGTTGTCAGCCCGGCGCCTACCAGGCTCCGGAGGATGATGGAGCTTAGCGATGCCAGGCCCAACACCGAGAGCGAGCCCAACCACAGCAGCACGGTCGACAGCGCGACGCCCCACACGCTGAGGTACCCCAGTGGATACCCGCGCTCGGCGGCCGAGACTATCAGCCCGATGCTGCCGATCGACGCAACGGCGAACAGGAGGGCGGCCGCGACGGCGTACTTGGTCAGGAGCAATCTGGTACGGCTCATCGGTCTGGAGAGGATCAGGTACACCGTACCCCGGCTCGCTTCGCTCAGGATGAGCCCTATTCCAAGCAGAACGGCAGAAGCAGCCAGGATAGGTTTCCCTCCCAGGGCATAATTGCCGTACATCATCTCGTGAAGGGCGTAGCTTACAAATGCTGGCTTGTCGGGCTGTCGGGCGAGGTCTACTTCCTGCGCCGGGAGACCGGTTACGTTGCCTACTACCTGCTCGTAGGTGAGAAGGTTCATGGCAACGAACGCTACGAACAAGAACGCGGCGATCAGGAATATCCAGCGCGCTTCACGCCACTCCTTAGCGACCATCGCCGTCCTCCACGTAAGCGACGAAGATGTCTTCGAGGCTCATGCCAGTGGAGTCGACGTCGATCACGGGATGTGGACGCTCTCGCAGACCCCGCTCCACGTGCTCCACATCGCCACGCACCCTGAGCTTTATGCCCCGGCCCTCACGCTCGACCTCCTGCACGTCGGGCAGGGTATGGAGGCTTCGCACCTCCTCTTCCGGCGGCATCTCGGCGTAGACGACGCGGAAGACCCGGTGCGACTCCCGCATGTCGTCCAGGTCGCCGCTCACCAGTAGCTTGCCGCCCTTGATGATGCCGACGGTGTCGGCGACGGCCTCTATGTCCGAGAGGAGGTGGGTCGAGAAGAAGACGGTGCGTCCTTCGGCGGCTACTTCTCCAACGAGGACTTTCAGAAAGGCGCGGCGGGCGACGGGGTCGAGGCCCGAGGTTGGTTCGTCGAGTATGAGCAGCTCGGGGTTGCTGCCGAGGGCGAGGCAGAGCTGGAGCTGCGCCTTCTGGCCCTTGGAGAGCTTCCGGATCCTGGCATCTTCCGGAAGCCCGAAGACGCCTATGTAACGGTCTACGAGGCCCTGGTCCCACGACCGGCTGAGGTCGCGGCAGAGGCGGCAGATCCTGGGCACGGTCATCCCCTCGTAGAGGCTGTTGACCTCGCTGGCGAACCCGACCCGCGCCCGCACCTCGAGGCTCTCCTCGACGACGTCGTAACCGAGCACCTCAGCACTCCCGCCGTTTGGCCCCCGGAAACCCATCAAGGTCTTTATGGTGCTGGTCTTGCCGGCGCCGTTGGGCCCGAGAAAGCCATAGACCGCGCCGCGAGGCACGGTCATGTTCAGGCCGTCGACGGCCCGCTTGCGGCCGTAGTCGACTACGAGGTCGTCTATCCTGATCGCCGCGCCCTCCTCCGGCGCCGGAGCCCTCTCTACTCGCCTGTCCGTCATCACCCTCTCTCCCTCGGTATACGCTCGAACTCGGAGTCGAGGCTCTCCCACAGGTCGTCTTCCGTTATGCCGAGCGCCGCCGCGTCCCGTACGAGAACCCGCAGCCTCTCGAAGACCGCCTCCCTCTGGCGCCCCCTGGCTATCTCCGTCACGCCTTCGGCCACAACGGTCCCCACACCCGCCCTGCTCTCCACAAGGCCCTCCCTCTGGAGCTCGTTGTACGCCTTGACGATAGTGTTGGGCGCTATCGCGAGCTCCTCCGCAAGCCCCCGCACGGTCGGCAACTTCTCCCCAGGCCCCAGCCCGCCGACCTCGACCGCGTGCCGCACCTGCGCGACGAGCTGGACGTAGATCGGAACCCCACTCCGCGGGTCTATGTCGATCCAGACCGCTATACCGCATCCCCTTTCCGTGTTATTGTGTCATATATATAACACAATGGTACACAAGGGCGCAAGCCTTTGGGGGTTTTAGGTTCTAGGCTCTAGGTTCTGAGGGGTGTACCGTGCGGCTATTTTGCGGTTACCGCTGGCCGTGCGGGTTTGCGTGATCGCGGCGGACTGTAGAGATCGCTGCCTGAAACTCGAAACCTAGAACCTAGAACCTCGAACCTCGAATCTAGAGCCTCAAACCTACGGAACCCAGACGCGGACGGGGGCGTCCATGGGGATGGAGGTGAGGATCACGTCTCTTAGGTCGAAGCGCCAGAGCTCGCGGGCTATGGTGGAGGCGTCGGCCATGGGGCGGCCCGGTTCGACGCCGGTTATGAGGGCGGCGGTGCGGGTCGTTTCGGGGACTCTGGCGAGGGAGCCCTCGGCGAGGGCACGGGCGAAGGCGCGGGCCGTGATGCTCTGGCCGGGGCTGACGCCGGTCAACTCGGAGAAGACGGCGGGGCGATGGACGTGGTCCTCGTCTACGGGTGAGCCGAGGGCCGAGACGTTGCCGACGGCGACGGCGAGGGTGGAAGAGGCCGGGATGACGGGCTCGTGGGGGGCTGTGCCTTTGATCGGCCGCCGGCGCGACCCGTCTGCTTCGACGAGTATCACGTCCGCGAGCGGGGCGAGGTCGCCGACGGTATCGGGGTCTACGCCGTCTATGCGGTTCTTGGAGATCCTGGCCCGGCCGGCCACGACAGAGTCGCTGCCGTCGAAGAGGGCGGCCTTGACGCCGGCGACCAGTTCTCGCGGGTCTTCTGAGGTGACGAGCGGGCCGAGCCGCTCCACCTCGCCCATGAACATCTTGGTCGTTGGGACCGTTAAAACCGTCATACCGGCCTCGGTCAGCTCCCGGGCTACCTGGAGGATCGCCGCTGACTTGCCGCCCGCGCCGGCGAAGGCGACCACGTCACCCCCGGAGATGCCAAGTGCCCCGTGCAACTTCAAAAAGACTCCCGCCCGTGAAACTCCCCTTGTACGACTCCAGCCATATTACATCAGGGGCTGCGTTTGGCGCTTTATGTCATATTGGCTACTACAGATTTGGTGTAGGATGTGAACCAGTCGTTCGTGGTTGGGTGGGGGATTACGGGTCGGGGGGTGAGGGTAACAAAGGCGAGAGCCAGACGACCTCACAGTCCGAAGAAGGGAGAGCCGGGATGCAAGGGCGAGAACGGGTCGTGGAGTTCGGCCGGGAGTTGCGGGAGGGTCCCGAGCCTTCCGACCGGAGCATAAAAGAGATAATCGACGTCCTGAGGCCGCAGGTCCAGGAGCTCGTCGCCAAGCAGACGGAGCTCGCGAGGACCGAGCTGGCACCCGTGGGGAAGCGGGCCGGCCTCGCCGCGGGTCTGCTCGCGGCGGCGGCCGTATTCATGCTGGTGTTCCTGATCTTCCTCTCGCTGACAGGGGTGTACGCGCTCGCCGTGTTCCTCCCCCAGTGGGTCGCGGCGCTCATCGTCTCTGCTATATTGTTGGTCGTCGGCGGGATACTCGCCGCGGCGGGCGCGAGCATCTTGAGGGGCCTTGACCCCAAGCCTCACAAGACCATCGCCACCCTCCAGCAGAACGTGAACTGGCTCAAGGGGCAGATAAGCCGATGAACGAGATTCCGGAGCGCATAGAGCGGGAGATGTTCGAGATCCGGAGCCGCATGGCTCCGGACGTTCGGGATCTCAAACAGCACGTCGCACCCCAGGCCGTCAGGAAGAAGCTCGTCGCCAGAATCAAGGACAGGGTCAGCAACGCTGGCAAGAGCCTCGTCGAGTCCGTCAAGCGCCAGGCGAGCATGGTCGGCGAGGCCGGCAGGAAAGGGAGCCCCGCGCCCCTCACCGACGCCGTCAAGAGCGACCCCCGCCCCCTGGTGCTCCTGGCCGTGAGCCTCGTCCTCACCCTGATGATGGCCCGCAAGCTCTCCAACGGCCGCGGGGATTAGGCCGGTCTCCACGGCCTCCCCGGGCGCTTCTCGGGCCGCCCGAAGCGCTTCTTGACCCACGTCCACTTCCAGCCCGTCGGCGGCGCCGCCGGCGACATGACCCTCGCCAGCCTCATAGCGGCGGGGGCCTCGCCGGAGGAGGTCTCCGCCGCCCTCCGCCGCCTCGACGTCCCCTTCGAGCTCTCGACGGAGAAGGCCGAGGTGAACGGCGTGGGCGCGCTCCGCGTGGCCGTCCGCCATCCGGAAGAGCACGCCCACCGCGACTTCAGGACGATTCGCGTCCTCCTGGAGAACGCGGGCCTTCCAGGGAGGGCCTCCGGGCGCGCGGTCGAGGCGTTCCGCCGGCTGGCGGTTGCCGAGGGCGCGGTCCACGGCGTTGATCCGGAAGAGGTGACCTTCCACGAGGTCGGGGCGGTCGACTCGATCGTGGACGTCGTCGGGAGCTGTGTGGCGTTGGATCTTCTGGACGCTTCTTCCGTGACCTGCGGCCCTCTGCCCATGGGTACGGGCGTAGTCCGGGCCGCCCACGGCGACTTGCCGGTACCCGGACCCGCCACGCTAGAGGTCTTGCGGGGATCACGGGTCCGCTGGACGGAGGAGCCCCGCGAGACCACAACCCCCACCGGCGCGTCCCTGATGGCGGCGTTCACCGGCGGCCACTTCACGGACGCGGCCCCGCCGATGACCCTTCTCTCCGTCGGCTACGGCGCCGGCCGCGCCCGGCTGGAGCGCGCGCCCAACCTCCTGCGCGCCGTGGTCGGCGAGCTCGAAGGCCCCACCGGGGACCTGGTGCTCCTCGAAGCCAACGTGGACGACGCCACGGGCGAGATCCTGGGTGCCGCGGTCGAGAAGCTTCTGGCCGCCGGGGCGCCGGACGCCTGGCTCGAACCCATCGTCATGAAACGCGGGCGGGGCGCGTACAAGGTTTGCGCCCTGGTCGCGGTGGCGGACAGGGAGCGCCTGGCCCGCCGGCTCATGCGCGAGACCGGCGCCCTCGGGGTGCGCCACTCCGGCGTCGGCCGCACGGTCGCCGAACGCCGCAACGTCACGGTGGACCTGCCCTACGGCCGGTGCGGCGTAAAGATAGGAAGCCTCGACGGGGAGGATTTCGTCGTCGCCCCGGAGTACGTCGATGCGGCACGTCTCGCCGAGGAGACCGGGCTGCCGTTGCTAGAGGTCTACTCCGACGCAAGGGTTGCGTACGGAGCAAGGCCGGGCCGCCGGCAAGAGAGAGCCGGCGGCTGACGTTTCTCTAGCCTGGGAAGCCGGCTTCGAGCAGGGCGGCGCAGTCCTTATGGACCTCCGTGGCGCCGGCCTCCTTGAGGTCTTCCTCGTCGAAGGCGCCGCCTGAAAGGACGGCGACCGTCTGGATGCCGGCGCCCTTCGCGGACTCCACGTCCCAGATGGCGTCGCCTACAGCGACGGTCTCGTCTGGGGAGGCGTCGGCCCTTTTGAGGGCCTCCTCGAAAATATCGGGGGCCGGCTTGGCGTTCTCGACGGCGCTGGAGTTGACGACGCCGTGGATCTTGCCCTCGGCCTCCAGTGCCTGCATGTGGTGCTCGAGCTCCTCGTCCTTGGCGCTGGTGACGAACCAGACCGCGTGTCCCCCTTCCACGAGAGAGGAGATCAACTCCTTCGCGCCGGGGAGCGGGTGGCCGTGCTCCTGGAAGTCGGCGAAGTATGCGGAGTGCAGCTCCTGGATCTTCTCGACGGTCTCGTCGTCGTCGACGAACTCCCGAATGAGAAGCTCCGAGCCCTTGCCGATCTGGCGGTGCAACTCCACCCTCGGCACCCTGTGGCCCACGTCCTCGAAGGCCCGCGCCCACGCCTCGGTGTGCAGGTAGTTCGTGTCCATGAGCGTCCCGTCCACGTCGAGCACCACGGTCTTGGCCATCGTAATTCTCCTCGTGTCTTAGAATATGGGTATGAAAGAGCTTAGAGAAGTTCCCCTCAACGCCGGGAGACCAAACAGAGACCCCTCCCCCGCCGCCCTCGTCGAAAGGACCGGCAGGGGCCTCCTGCGCCTCGCCGGCAAGGATCCCGTGGGCATGCTGAACGCCGTCCTCACCAACAGCGTCCCGCCCGGCGCCGACCCCGGCGCCTACGCCCTGCTCCTGAACCCCAAAGGCCGCGTTCAGGCGGACCTGCGCGTCCTCAAGTCCGGTGAGGACGTCCTCGTGGACACCGAACCGGAGGGTGCTGACGCGGCGCGCGAGATCCTGGGCCGCTACGCCCCGTTCTCCCGCGTAAAGCTCGAAGACCTCTCCGAATCCTGGTCCGTGCTGGGCCTCTACGGGCCAGGGGCCGGTGACCTGCTCGGCGGCCTAACCCTGTCCGAGCACCAGACGGCGGAGGTGGAGATCGGCGGCGAGAAGCTGCTCGCGGCGGGCGTCGCCGCTCCCGTCCCCGGCTACGACCTCTTCGGTCCCGCGAAGGCCGTGGCCCGCGCGCGAGAATGCCTCACCGAGCTCGGCGCGACACCCTCGAACCTCGACGCTTACGAGACCGCCCGCGTGGAGGCCGGCATCCCCCGCTTCGGGTCCGACCTTACGCCGGAGAACTTCCCCGGCGAGGCCGGCATCCTCGACCGCGCCGTGGACTTCGGCAAGGGCTGCTACCCGGGCCAGGAGACCGTCGCCAGGATGCGCTACCGCGGCCACCCGAACAGGACCCTGTACAGGATCTCCTCCAGCGGCGGGCCTCTCGCGCCGAATACCCCCATCTTCCAGGGCGACAAGAACGTGGGCACGGTAACCAGCGTCGCCCCGTCGCCCGTGGGCGGCGCTTCCCTCGCCCTCTGCTACCTCTCGCGCAACACGGACCCCGACGCTCCGATCGTCGCCGCGGGCTCCGAGCTTCACGTTCTGGGCGAGGTCTCCTGATACCGCCCGAAGATTGCGAAAGCCTCGAAGGCGTCCGCGAGGGCATAGACGGCCTGGACCGCGAGTTACTGCGCCTCCTCGGCACCCGCGCCCGGTACGTGGCCGCCGCGGCCCGCTTCAAGACCGACCAGGATAGCGTCCGCGCCCCCGAACGCCAGAAGGCCATGCTCGCCCGGCGCCGCGGCTGGGCCGAGAGAGAGGGCCTCGACCCGGACTTCGTCGAAGACCTCTATCGGCGCATCGTCTCCCACTTCGTCGACCGGGAGATGGACCAGTGGCGCGAAGGACGGGCTTGACGCCGCAAAGCCCTATCGGGAATCGCTCCCGATAAAGAACATCCCATAGGGTTTTTGCATGTTACAAGCAGGCTGGGGCGGCGTGGGTTGACAACGGCTCGCAGGAGGGGTCGGGGCGGTGTGATCCAGGTCACGAATCCTGCATGTGGAGGGCGTTTTCGCGGGTTTCAAGAAATGTTCTTGGTTGTGATGCGTTTACGTTGTTGGGGTGGGGGGGACGTGGTTAAATGGAGCTTGCAGTAGCAAGGTTTTACAGGTGGATTGGCGGGGTTCGATGCTAAAGATAGACAACTTGCACGTCGAGATAGAGGGCGGCGAGATCCTCAAGGGTCTCGGCCTCGAGGTGGGCAAGGGTGAGATACACGCCATCATGGGCCCGAACGGGTCGGGCAAGAGCACGCTCTCGAACGTTCTCATGGGCCACCCGCGGTACGACGTGACGGACGGCACCATCGAGTTTCTCGGCGAGGACGTGCTGGAGCTCGAGGCCGACGAGCGGGCGCGGCTCGGCATGTTCCTCGCCTTCCAGTACCCGAGCGAGGTGCCCGGTGTGTCGGTGGCGAACTTCCTGAGGACGGCCGTCAACTCCGTGCGCGAGGAAGAGCTGGCGCCGATGCAGATGTACCGGCTCATCCAGGAGAAGATGAAGATCATGCAGATGGACCCCAAGTTCGCCGAGAGGTACCTGAACGAGGGGTTCAGCGGGGGCGAGAAGAAGCGGAACGAGATCCTGCAGATGCTCATGCTCGAGCCGAAGCTCGCCATCATGGACGAGACCGACTCGGGGCTGGACATCGACGCGCTTCAGGTCGTCTCCAAGGGCGTCAACGAGCTCAAGGGCCCCGAGTTCAGCGCGCTCATCATCACCCACTACAACCGCATCCTGCGCTACATCGAGCCGGACTACGTCCACGTCATGCTCGACGGTAGAATAGTGACCAGCGGCGGCAAGGACCTCGCGCTGCAGCTCGAGGACAAGGGCTACGATTGGGTGCGCCAGGAGTTCGGCTCCGCGGCGCAGAGCTAGGGAAGGGAAAAAGAATGCCAGAAGACAAGAGCATTCAGGAGCTTGGGCTCGACGAGTACAAGTACGGATTCCACGATCCCGAGGAGTACTTCTTCAGGACCCCGCGCAAGGGGATAGACCCGGAGATCGTCGCCATGATCTCCAAGCACAAGAACGAGCCGGAGTGGATGCTCGAGTACCGCCTCAAGGCGCTCGAGTCGTTCTTCTCCAAGCCGACCCCGCAGTGGGGCGGCGACCTCTCGGAGCTCGACTTCGAGGAGATCTACTACTACATCCGCCCGATGGAGAACCAGGGCCGCACCTGGGACGACGTCCCGGATGACATCAAGAACACGTTCGAGAAGCTGGGCATCCCGCAGGCGGAGCGCGAGTCGCTCGCCGGCGTCGGCGCCCAGTACGAGTCCGAGGTCGTCTACCACTCCCTCAAGGAGGAGTGGGACAAGGCCGGTGTCGTTTTCATGGACATGGACTCGGGCCTGCGCGAGCACGAGGATCTCGTTCGCGAGTACTTCGGGACCATAATCCCGGCCGACGACAATAAGTTCTCGGCGCTCAACTCGGCCGTCTGGTCGGGTGGGTCGTTCGTGTACGTTCCGCCGGGGGTCCACATCGACATCCCGCTGCAGGCGTACTTCCGCATCAACGCGGAGAACATGGGCCAGTTCGAGCGGACGCTTATCATCGCCGATGAGGGCTCCTACGTTCACTACATCGAGGGCTGCACGGCCCCGACGTACACCACGAACTCGCTCCACTCGGCCGTCGTCGAGCTTATAGCCAAGCCGAACGCGCGCATCAGGTACTCGACGATCCAGAACTGGTCGC
>CADCUT010000090.1 GCA_902805975.1 uncultured Rubrobacteraceae bacterium
GACGACCCGGCAGTGGGTGCGCAGGTCGAAGAGGCCGGTCGAGAGTGCCTCCGGGACCCAGGTGAGGGCGGGGTGCCACCGTTCGTCGTTGAAGGGGCCGAAGCCGCCGCTCCAGGCGCAGTAACCCGTCGCCGGGTAGCCGTTGTACGGCTCGCTGTTGACGGCCACCGGCGTCGGGTAGGGATGCAGGCCCATCGCTTCCGTTGCCTTGCGGAAGGTCTCGCCCATGCGGAAGGGGCGCATCGGGGGCAGGGGGTATGGCTTGGTGCGCGGGACGTAGGGGTTCGCCCCGCCGTCGCCCGCCACCCCGATCTCGTCTTCCACCCGCGTGTAGTACAGCTCCAGGTCGTCGTAGCCTACGGGCCAGTCGACCAGGGTATGCCCCTCCGGCAGGGCGTCCTCCCCGAAGCTCTCGCGCACGTGGGTGAGGTACCGGAAGTGGTGGGGGTGGTTGCGGCGCAGGGCGCCTCCCCAGTGGATGACCGAGCCGCCCACGCCGTTCATCATGCGCCCGAGCGTGAAGTTTGCCTCGCGGGTCGCCTCGTCTTCTCTGATCCGCCAGCGCGGCACCTCGCCCAGGAACTTCGGGCCCATCCCGCCCCGGCAGTAGTAGGAGGAGCCGAGCTCGTCCGGCACGAAGTCGCGCCCGGTGCGCCAGGGCCCGGCTTCCAGCCCGACCACGCGCAGGCCCGCTCGGGCCAGGATGCGGGCCGCCAGGGCGCCAGAGGCCCCAACCCCCACGAGCACGACGTCGGCGGGACCATCGGGGGCGTCGGCGCCGCGCTGGGGGTCGTAGCCGGGGATCTCGGTCGGCTCGCGCGGGGCGCCGCCGAGGGAGTAGCCAACGTCTGCCAGGGACAGGATCTCACCCCCCTTGGTGACGGGCTCCTCCGATAAGTTCTCCTCGGCGGTGTTCTCCAGACACACCCCCGTGTGCCCGAGCAGCCTCCAGCCGGACTTGTCGCGGTTGCCACCGTAGGCGGGGTCGGCGAAGAGCCCCTCTTGCAGGTGGGCGCGGAGCATATCGAAGAACTCGCCCTGGGGCGGAACCCGGAAGTCCGGGAGCGCGCCCCTCTCCAGGCCCGCCAGCAGGGCGTCCTGCCCTTCGGCGCCGCAGTCGGCGAAGCGCGCGCCGTGGAGATCCCTGGCGGCCCGGTCGAGCGCCGCCAGTCCCACCCGGTAGGCCTCGACCTTTTCGTGATACGCGCCGGACAGGGCCAGGTCCAGGAATTCGAGGACGCCGATCCGGTCGGCACCGGGTCCGGACTCGTCGGCCGGAAAGAGGCGTTCGAAGACCGCCGCCGCCGTCCTCGCCTCGTGGGCGTTAAGGGAGATCAGGGCCGCCAAAGGCTTCTCCGCACGTATCTCTCGCTTCCCGGGCTTCCCCCGTCTATCGGATCTTGGCCTCCGCGCGCGGCATCGGCCGCCAGCCCGGCGCGTTGAAGGGTACGCCCCCTGACGGGATGCTTGCGCCTCACCGGGCCCCGCAGCGGGTCGCCTGCGGCGTCACAGGTTCGCCGGATGCTCGTCTACGACGTCATCCCCGTAGCGGAGGTAGACCGTCTTTCGGTGGAAGTAGCGCTCGTAGCCGTACTGCCCGTCGTCGCCGCCCATGCCCGAGAGCC
>CADCUT010000091.1:0-449 GCA_902805975.1 uncultured Rubrobacteraceae bacterium
GACATCGGCATCCCGCGCGGCGCCCCGGAGGCCGGCCTCGTTGGCCTGATCTCCCGGCGTGTGTTGCGTCTGTTGCCAACCCGGCCCCGGTACGCGTCGCAACGCGACACCGTCCTGGTAGTGGGCGGGGGGTACGGCTCGACCGGTGCCCCCGCGATGGCGGCGGAGGCCGCGATGCGCGCCGGCACCTGCTACGTGCGCGCGGCCGTCCCCGCCTCGGCCGCCCCCTCCATGGACCTGCGCCTCCCGGGGGCCCTGATCCACGGCCTCGAGGAAGAGGACGGGCGCCACGTCACGTCGGGCGCGCGGACGATCGCCGACCTAGGGGCCGAGGCCGGCGCGATCGTGCTCGGTCCGGGCCTGGGTGGCGCCGAGGGCGCCTTCTCAAGGGCGGTCGTCTCCTCAACCGAGGTCCCGATTGTTATCGAGGCCGGCGGGTTGTCCGCCTA
>CADCUT010000091.1:459-1605 GCA_902805975.1 uncultured Rubrobacteraceae bacterium
GGGAGGCCTTCCCCGAACGCCCCGGTCCCGCGGTCCTGATCGCGGGCGAAGAGGCGCTAGGGCGCCTGCTCGGGCTCTCACCGGAGCAGGTCCGGGCCCGCCGGCTCGCCTCCGCCCGGGCGCTCGCCGACCGGGCAGGAGCCGTGATCGTACTGGAAGGGGACGGCTGCGTCGTCGCCGCGCCCGGCGGCCCCGTGGCGCTCGGTCCCGCCGCGAGCGGCGCCCTGGCCGCCAACGGGACCGACAGCGTCCTGTCGGGGCTTGTCGGGACGTTTCTGGCGCGGGGAATGGACTCGTTCGCGGCCGCCGCGGCGGCGGTGCTCGCCAGGTCCGACGCCGGGGATCTGGCCGCAACACGCGTAGGCGCAGGGCACACCGTGGCGTGGGACGTCATCCAGGCGCTCCCGGAGGCACTAGCGACCCGGCGCGACTAGGCACCATGATAAACAGTCTTACGGAGTAGCAGCCCCGTTTCTTCCCTCGAGATCGCCGTGGGTTAGTCCCTCGGGCTTGCCGGAGCGGGAACGTTCACAGGCATCGGGGGGAGGCGCAAACCGCGTCGCGCCGAAACGATCCCTGCGGTCGTATGCTTTTTATTACAAAACCGGTCCCCCGCTGTTGCGTTCGGGGGTAGCGACAATCTTCACGGAAGGCAAACGTTATGCAAAACGGCGGTCACAAGAACGATGTCGACCCCATCGAGACCGACGTACTGATCGTCGGCGGTGGTGCTGCGGGGCTGCGGGCGGCCATCGAGTTGGCCAGGGAGGGCGTCGATGTCCTAGTTCTGGGCAAGCGCCGCCACCGCGACGCCCACACCGTGTGGGCGGCGGGCGGCATCAACGCCTCTTTGGGCAACCTGGACCCCAACGACCGGTGGGAGATACACGCCGCCGACACCATCGGGGAGGGGCACTTCGTCAACGACCCGAGGGCCGTGGAGATCCTGGCCCGCGAGGCGCCGGAGCGCATCCTGGAGCTTCGCGACTGGGGCTGCCCGTTCTCCCTGACGGAAGACGGGGAGCTAAACCAGCGCTACTTCGGCGCCCAGTCCTTCCGCCGCACCTGCTTCGCTGGGGACAGGACGGGCGAGGCCATCATGGGCACGCTCGTAGACAAGGCCAAAGAGGTGGGCGTCCGCTACCC
>CADCUT010000092.1 GCA_902805975.1 uncultured Rubrobacteraceae bacterium
GGACCTGATCCGTGCTGGAGCTTTTGCAGGCCATAGTGCTCGGGGTCGTGCAGGGGCTCACGGAGTTCTTGCCCGTGTCGAGCTCGGGGCACCTGTTGTTGGGACAGTATTTCCTCGGGCTGGACCAGGACCGGTTCGGGCTCTCTTTCGACGTGGCGCTGCACATGGGGACCCTGCTCGCGGTGGTGTCCTACTTCTGGCGCGATCTGCTGAGGATAGCGTTTGCGTTCTTCCGGTCTTTCGTGCACAGGGACCTCGCCAACGACCCCGACCAGCGCATGGCATACCTCATCATCGCCTCCACCGTGCCGGCGGCGCTTATCGGGTTTCTTTTCGAGGGGTTCTTCGAGGAGACGGTTCGCTCCCCTTGGGTGGTGGTCATCAACTTCGTGGTGATCGGGGTGCTGTTCATCGTCGGGGAGGTCGTCGGCACGCGGACCCGCACGGCGTCAAGACTGGGGTTCGGAGAGGCCGTGGGAATCGGGTTCGCCCAGGCGGCGGCGCTGGTGCCAGGGGTATCGCGGTCTGGGGCGACGATCACGCTCGGGCTCTTTCTGGGCTTGCGGCGCGAGGAGGCCGCGCGGTTCTCGTTCCTGATGAGCGTGCCGATCATCGCGGGGGCCGGCGGGCTCGAAGTGGGGGAGGTGATCGTGCGGGGGATGGACGCGGCGCAGGCCCTCCTCTTCGTCGTGGGGTTCGTAACCTCGGCGGCAGTGGGGTACGTCACGATCCGGTTCCTGCTCAACTACCTCACGAACCACAGCCTGCGCGCCTTCGCCTTCTACCGCTTCGGGGTGGCGGCGGTGGTGGCCGTACTCTTGCTCCTGGGTGTGGGGAGCTTTTGACAACGGCCGGGCCCTCCTGTACTTTGTAGCCATCATGCTACTTCTTCCCACGACGCGGCGATTTACCCGGGAGGGGCGCGCCCGCTCCTGAAGCGCGAGCACGCTCCTCCCGGTTACCGGATCTAGACCGATACCCCAACACTACGAAAGGCCGCGAACGCCGTGAACCCATCAGAACCTTTACGCAAGAACGTAGACACGGAAGCCGAAACGGACGGGACCGCCTCGAACGGGGCCGCGCCCGGCATGGACGAGCTGCGGGCCGGCATAGATGATGTAGACGCCGAGATCGTGCGCCTGCTCGACCGGCGGGCGGCGCTGGCCCGCGGTATCGGCGAGTTCAAGCAGCGCGAGGGCCTCGCGGTCTACGCGCCGGCCAGGGAGCGGCGGGTCCTCGACCGGGTGGTCTCCCTGGGCGACGGCGGCTTCCCGAAGCGGGGGCTTGAGGCCGTGTTCCGGGAGATCATCTCGACCTCCGTCTCCCTTGAGACGCGCCTGAAGGTTGCGTACCTCGGCCCCGAGGCGACCTTCACCCACGAGGCGGCGCTGCGCTCTTTCGGGACGAGCATCGAGCTCCAGCCCCAGACGACGGTGGCCGAGGTCTTCGCCCGTGTGGAGCGGGGAGAGGCCGAGCACGGCGTCGTCCCGGTCGAGAACTCGATGGAGGGCGCCGTCACCCACACCCTCGACGAGCTGATGAACAGCCCGCTCAAGGTCTGCGGCGAGGTCTACCTGCCCGTTTCCCAGAACCTGATCTCGGCCGAGCGCTCGAGCCAGGAGATAGAGCGCGTGTGCTCGCACCCGATGGCCCTGGCCCAGGCGGCCTCGTGGCTCAGGCGGGAGCTTCCCGGCGCCAGGCTCGAGGAGGTCGAGTCTACGGCGGAGGCGGCGCGGCGGGCCGCGGTGGAGCCGGGGGTTGCGGCGGTCGGCAGCGCGCTCGCCGCCGAGGCGCACGGGCTGAAGGTCCTGGCGCGAAATATCCAGGAGGCGAGGACGAACACGACGCGCTTCATCGTGCTCGGGCGGACGTGGGCCGCCCGGACGGGACGGGACAAGACGAGCGTGGTGTTCTCGGTAAAAGACAGGCCCGGGGTGCTAAAGGACGCGCTCTCGGCTTTTGCGGGGGAGGGGATCAACCTGACCCGCATCGAGAGCCGGCCGAGCCGCAAGCGCGCCTGGACCTACGTGTTCTTCGCGGACTTCAGGGGGCATCCAGACGAGGAGCGGGTCGGGCGGGCGCTCGACGGGCTGGAGGAGCACTGCCCCTACGTTAGCCTGATCGGGGCCTACCCGGAGGTCTCGCCGGAAGGCGCGTGAAGGCGCCCGTGGACTTCAAGGCGGCGGCAAGAGAGGTGCTGCGGGAGGTGGGCCGACCCCTTCACTACGGGGACATAACGGAGCTTGCGCTCGAGTCCGGCTACCTCACGAGCGCTGGCCGAACGCCGCAGAATACGATGCGGGCTAGGCTCTCGGTGGACGTCCGCGACAACCCCCGATCGCCCTTCGTGCAGACGGCGCCCGGGATCTACGGGTTGAAACAGATGAATTGAGGGCCGCCGGGATGCTTGCTATATTGGCGGGAAACTTTCTTTAGATTCGAGGAGATGCCATGGTCGAAGTAGCGGATAGGGCGGCGGAGGCCGCCTGGAAGATAGGAAACCTCAAAGACTTCGACCGGCGGCTGGAGCGCGCCGCCCGCCGGGTAGACGAGCGCTCGGGCGAGGGTGGCTTGGCGGCCATGGTGGTCTACGAGGCGGCCCTCATGAAGAGCGGGCGCCCGCGCGAGGAGGTGCGGGAGATGGTCCGCTCCTTCCGCGAGGCCTTCGAGGACGAAGAGGAGCCCCTGACCATAGCCCACGCCAGCGGCATCATGCGGGTTGAGGGCGACGACTGGTTCTTCGGCGACGGCTCCCTACGCGTACTCACCGGCAGGCTGCTCGGCCAGTTCCAACACAGGGTCGCCCAGTACAACTACGTGGACGAGGGGGAGGTGCTCCGCCGGTGGGCCGACGGCTACGACACCCGCCTCTTCGTCCGTCGCCGCATCTTCGAGACGGAGCCCGTTATAGGTGTGGTGGGCGGCCTGGACCTGTTACTCCTCCAGCATCTGCGCGTCGCCGCCGGGGGCAACACCCTGATCCCGAGCAACGAAGTGGCCCGCGCGCTCGAATCTCTGGGCTACGCGCCCGCCGCCGACGGGTACGAGACGCTTGGCCAGGCGGAAGATCTGGCCCTGCGCCTGGACCTTCCGGCCCCCATAGTGGGAGAGATGCTGGAGGAGCTTGGCCGCGAGGGCTTTGTGGACTACCCGGAGCCGCCACGCGAGGAGGCGACAGGACAGGAGGAGCCGGGGGAGGCGAACGTCGCCTCCGAAGGCGGGGCCGTCCACGGTGGTGCCGCAGACGAGCCGCCTGAGGAGAAGCCTTCCCCAGCGGAGCGGGAAGAGCGGACCCGCATTCGCCAGGAGTCCGCCGCCGGCGAGGAGCCGACCCGGGTGCAGGACCCGCAGGCCAAGGACGCTCCGGGGGTGGCGGAGGAGGACGGCGACGCCGCCGACCCGGCGTCGCCCGAGTCCGGGAGCGAAGACCAGCCCGGCACCTCCGGGCGGGGGGATTCATAGAGGGATGGCAAGATGATAGAATGCCGGACGGCATCAAGGTGAATTATCCATCATCGCCCAAAGAGACACCCTTAGAGACCGATGGCAGGGCAAGAAGGAGCAGGCGGTAGCATGGCAGACTCCAGAAAGCGCATAGCGTTAAAGCCGCATATGGACCGCATCCGGGAGTGGGTGGAGGCGGGCAAGACGGACGACTGGATCGCCGACGCCCTGGGTACCAGCGCCTCCTCGGTGCAATCCTTCCGCTCGCGCAACGATATCTACCGCCGCGAGCGCGGCCCCAGGGAGCCCGAGGTCCTCTTCGAGGGCGTCCTCGATCACGGAGAGAACGACGGCTGGGGCCTGTGGCTCGACCCCGCGGTCGCTGAGGACCCGATCTGGAAAGAACACTGGGCCGGCGTGGACGCGGTCGTCGTGAAGGTCGCCGAGGACTCCATCGTCCTCGAACCCGATGCCGGAGAAGCCACCGAACCTGATGGCGAGACGTGGTCGGCCGTATCGACCAACGGGCAGCCCGAGACGGAGGAAGCCCCCGCGCCGGCCGACCCGTCCAGGGAGCAGGGCCGCGTCAAGTGGTTCGACCCCGAGAAGGGCTACGGGTTCCTGATCCGGCCCACCGGCGAGGATCTTTTCGTTCACCACTCCGAGGTCGAGGGAGACCCCTCGGCCCTCGTCCCGAACGCCGACGTCGAGTACGTGGTCGGCCGCAACGACCGCGGTCCCAACGCCCGCGCTGTCAGCCCCCTGGGGTAGGCTGCGCTCCGGCTTACGCCTTCGCTTCCAGCACGCGTCGGGCCTACGTCGGGCCTACCCGGCCCACGCTTCTAGCTGACAATATTCAGGTTTAGGTTTATTCGACCCTAGTCGTGTCCGGGCCGCTCTGGCCCGTCAGGTGCTCCGTGGAGGCGAGTTCGAGTAGCTCTGGGCCGGTGCCGTTGCGGCCCCAGGCGATGCGGGTGATCGAGGCGTTGGCGGCCCTGTGGGTGCCTGGCAGAACTCCCGTCCCGAAGCGGTCCCTGAGAAAGGCTCGCATCGAGCCCCCGTGCGAGACGATGACGACGCGCGACCCTTCGGGGTGGCGGGCACGGATCTCGTCCATCGCGGCCTCGAAGCGGGCCATGACCTCCTCGTCGGTCTCGGCGCCGGCGAACACCCAGCGTTCCTCCTCCGGCAGGGAGAGGAACTTCCGGGCGAACTCGGGGTCGCGCTCCTCCTGCGCGGCCCAGGTGTGGCCCTCGAGGACGCCGCCGTGGCGTTCGATCAGGCCCCGCACCGGCACGACCTCGCCGGCGAAACCGGACTCCCGGGCGATGATCTCGGCTGTCTGGAAAGCCCTCGCGAGGGGGCTGCTGTAGATCGCGTCGTAATCGGTCCCGGACAGGGCCCGGCCCGCGAGGGCCGCCTGGCGCTGTCCCTCTTCGGAGAGGGGGAACTCCATCTGTCCCTGCCACACGCCCCGGGCGTTGGCCGTGGACTGTCCGTGGCGCACCAGTAGTAGCTCTTGTCTCTCGGGCATGGGCGTAAAGATAATGCATGGGGGCGCTGCGGGCAAACCCCCACCGATGCTAAACTCGCGCTGTTCCCGGATAGACGACGGAGGCCGCAGGGGAGTGTTCTGGAGAGGTGAGGAAGACCCGCCGGAGAGGCCAGAGGGGGCGCCGTCGGAAGGACCGCGCGGTCCCATCCGCATCGAACCCGACGCGCCGCGGCCGGCGGCCATCCTCAAGGTCGCGGGCGAGCTGGAGGAGCGGGGGGGTGAGATCCTGGAGCTCTTCAAGGAGATCGCATCCCCGCTGGGACGGGCCGTGCTGCCGATCCACCTGTTGAAGGACGAGGAGACGTTCTTCGTGGAGGTTGCGACCGAACCGTGGGACGAACGCCGCGAGCTTGAGGTCGCGGGGCGTATAGCTGCGCTGCGCAACTCCGAGGACGCCGAGGCCCGCGTGGAGTTGCTGAGCGCCTACCCGGTGCCGGACGAATTGCGGTTCTTGTGCGAACGCTCCCCGGCCGCGCTGCTGCAACTGGACCTGCTCAGGGTACGCCTCGACCGTCCGGAGGAGGCTGCCGGCACGTTCCGGGAGGTGGCGAGCCGCCACTGGGGCGTCGACCTGGACTTCGAGCCAGACTACCTGCCCCTGGTGGAGGACCTGCTCATGGCGGCCCTCGCGGACGAAGACCACGACGGACCCACCCCCGTAACGGAAGGACTCGTCAGCGGGGTGGGCAGCTTTCTCGGGGAGATCATCCGCAGAAACGCCGGCTTCGGGGCCGCCTGGCGTCCCCCCGAGAACTGGGGCGAAGGTCCCGTGGTCGAGGCGAAGGGCTTCGCGCTCGACCCCGTGGGCAAGGCCCGCGCCTTCCTGCACGAGGGACCTGAGGAGTCGCTGAGCTTCTATGCCACCTACGTCCTCGACCTGCTAGATAAGGAAGACTACCCCGAACCCCGGGCGTAGCGAACGCAGCGAATAGCGAGGGTGTGGGTCTTGAGGTTCAAGGTTCGAAGTTTTAGGGGTGTATGATGGCGCCGGGTCCCGCCTTACCGTCCCTCGATACCTCGAAGCCTCTGAAGGAGGCGACCTAGAGCCTCGAACCTCTACGCGTAGCGCTTGCGGAGCTCGCGGATGATGTGCGATGAGTCCACGAGCACCTCTTCGCCGATGGTCACGATCGGGATCGCCCGCTGCCCGGAGAGCCGGATGACCTCCTGCCGCCCGTCCTCGTCGGCGTTGACGGGCTCGTAGTCGAGGCCGAGCCTGTCAAGCTCCTGCTTTACCCTGCGGCAGTAGGGACAGTAACTGCCCGTGTACAACCTGATGCCCGTCTTCTCCATCGTGGCGCCCAAAAGCAAACCTCCGGTTCTAACGTATACGAGAGAACAGATTATACCGTCGAAGCCGTCCGGAAAAAGGTCATGCTGGGGGATCCAGGCTGACGATAAGCTCGACCTCGACGGGGGCGTCGAGCGGGAGCTCGGTCACGCCCACGGCGCTCCTCGCGTGGAGCCCGGCCTCCCCGAAAACCTCGCCGAGAAGCTCCGAGGCGCCGTTCAGGACTCCAGCCTGGCCGTTGAAACCGGGGGCCGAGGCCACAAAGCCCGTGACCTTGACGACGTCGCGCAGGTTGTCTAGGCTGCCGGCTTTTTCGGCGGCGGCGGCAAGGGCGTTCAGGGCGCAGAGCCTGGCGCATTCCCTCGCTTCCTCCGGGGTGACACCGTCGCCGACCTTGCCCGTTCGGTGGAGCTCGCCGCCGGAGAGGGGGAGTTGGCCCGCCGTGAAGACGAGGTGACCCGTCCGGGTCGCGGGGATGTAGGAGCCGGCGGGTGAGGCGACCGGGGGGAGTTCGAGGCCGAGTTCCTTCAGGCGGTTGGAGGGGGTCATCTAGCGGAGGGCCTCCTCGTACTCGCTGGGGTCGTAGATCAGGGGGAAGCTAGCGTCGAGCGTCTCGCCGGCGATGACCTCACCGACGAAGACCGTGTGGTCCCCGGCGCGGGCGCGGTCCATCATGCGGCAGTCGAGGTAGGCCAGGCAGTCGAGCAGGTAGGGAGAGCCGTTCGGGGTCAAACCGTAAGGGACGCCGCGGAGCTTGTCGTCGTACTCGCCGCTCGTCTCCCCGAAGTGGGTCGCGACGTTGACCTGGTCGTCGCGCAGCACGCTCAGGGCGAACGTCTCGCTCTCGGCGACGATGTCGTGGGTGTAGCGGTCGGTACGGATGGCGACGGCCACGCACGGGGGCCGTTCCGAGGTCTGCATCACCCACGAGGCGGCCATCGCGTTCGATTGGCGCCCGCGGCGGGTCCCGAGCACGTAGACCCCGTGGGTCAGGTGCCCGAGGGCGCCGAGTATGGAGTTTCGGTCTTGGGGGCCACTGTCCAAATCTCTCCTCTCGGGTCCGATGAGGGTATTCTAACAAGAGTGGGTATACACTTGCGGCCGATGAAATCTCCCGGAGGATCAACCGCATGTCATTGAGCGCCTCGCTCGTTGGAATAGGCATCGTCCAGACCGTGCTCTACCTGCTGTTCGTCAGGGCCATCGACCTCTACGAACGCGAGTCCTTGCGGTACGTGATCCCGGTCTTCATCTGGGGATTTGCGGTGGCGACCACGCTCTCTCTGGTGTTCAACACCATTGCGTCGATCACGATCAGCAGCCTCGCCGGCAACCAGGCTGCCTCCTTTTTCACGGCGGTGTTCGTGGCGCCGCCGGTGGAGGAGACGACGAAGGGCCTGGCGCTCCTCATTGCCTTCCTCATAGCTTACGCGGCGGCGCGCAGGAGAGGACTCGTCGAGTTCGCCGGCGTCATGGACGGGATCGTCTACGGCTCCGCGGTCGGTTTCGGCTTCGCCATAGCAGAAGACATCCTCTACGGGCTCCAGTATGGCTCCGAGACCTTCGTGGTGCGCAGGATTTTCGGCGGCTTCGCCCACGCGGCCTTTACCTCGCTCACGGGGATCGGGATCGGCCTGATCCCGTGGGTCCAGAGCAGGTTCTTGAAGGTGCTGCTGCCCCTAATCGGGCTCGCGGGGGCGATCCTGCTTCACGCGACTTTCAACTTTATGGCGACGACGTTCGGGCCCGTGGCCTACGTGGTGCTGTTCTGCGTGATCCTCTTCTACGTTATTCTCATAATACTGTGGCTATGGATGGAGCGGCGCATCATCCGCAACGAGTTACGCGAGGAGGTGGAGGCCGGCACGATCACCGCCGAGGAGTACTCCATTCTGCCGAGCTACTTCCGAAAGACGGGCTACTATATCGGCCTGCTCCTCAGGGGACGCTTCGGGACGTGGTCCCGCGCGCGCAAGGTCCACGGGGCCGCCGTGGAGCTGGCCGTCTCCAAACGCCTCGCCCGCCGCTCTGATACGGCGATCCGGCGCGACCGGGTCCTGGCTTTGCGCAGCAAGATAGGAAGGCTAAGGGGAGAGGCCGCCCTCGGGACGGCCACCTGAGCGCGCCCGCCTCCGGTGTGATCCTCGCCGGCGGAGGGAGCCGCCGGATGGGCCGCGACAAGCTGCTCCTGAGGGTCGGCGCTGAGACACTCGTCGAGCGCGTCACGGGCGTGCTCTCGGCCCGTTGCGATGAGGTGATCCTGGCCGGCGGCGGTACGGCGCCGCCTGGCGTCCTTACTGTCGGGGACGACCGTCCCGGGCAGGGCCCCCTCGCCGGCATGGAGGCAGGGCTCGCGGCGGCCCGCTTCCCGCGCGTCTTCGTTGCGGCCGGGGACATGCCTTTCCTGAGCACCGACCTCGTCGCACATCTTCTCCGGGTCCTGCGGGAAAGCGGGGCGCTTGCCGCCGTTCCAGATGATGGGGGGCGCACGCATCCGCTCTGCGCCGCCTATTCTCGCGAGGTGCTGCCCCGCCTCCGTTCCGCCCTGGACGGTGGTGTTCGGGCCGCGCGCGAGTTTCTGCGCGGGCTGGACCCGGTCGTCTACGTGCCGAGAGCGGATCTGCGTTCCCTGGGGGACCCTGACCTCCTCTTGATGAACGTCAACTCGCCCGACGACCTCGCGCGGGCAAGGGCCGCGGTCGGCGCTTGAGCCAGATGATCTCCGGGGGCATCGTGGGCGAGCTTCGTCGCCTGCTCGGGGTCTATCTCGGAGATAAACAGGCCCCAGATACCGCAGCGGACCGGCCCCGGTACGCGGTCGTGCTCGGGACGCAGGTTCTGGCCGGGGGTAGGCCGAGCCGCACGCTCGACGCCAGGGTGCGGCACGCGGCCTGGCTCTACGCGGCGGGGCGGGTTGACCGGGTCCTGGTAACGGGCGGGCTCGGGAGGCACCCGCCGACCGAGGCCGAGGTGATGGCGCGCATCCTGCGGAAAGAGGGGGTGCCGGGGGAGGCCATCCGGGTGGAAGACAAGGCCGAGAGCACGTGGGACTCCGCGCGTCTCGTGGCGGCGCTCGTGGCAGGGGAGGGGGTAGAGGAGGTGCTCGTGGTCACCGATCCGCTTCACTGCGTTCGGACGGCCGCGGCGTTCGGGCGGGCCGGGCTCATCGCGTGGGCGGAGCCCGTGTATAGTAGCCCGATGTGGCGGGTGCCCTGGCTGCGCCGGGGGCAATTTCTGCGGGAAAGCGGGGCGTTGGTCTGGTACAGGGTGAGGTACGGGGTGGGGGCGCGCTCCCGGCGGTAGCCGTCGGGGTCATCGCCGTCTCCGCGGCGGCCGTCATGATCCGGCTGGCCGACGCCCCGGCGCTCGCCGTCGCGTTCTGGCGCTGCGCCCTCGGGGTGGTGATCCTGCTTCCCCCCGCGCTCCTGAGGAGGGACAGGTTTCCGAAAGGCAAGACCCTCTACGTCGGGATCGCCTCCGGGGTCGCGCTCGGGGCGCACTTCGGGTTCTGGATCTCCTCGCTTGACTACACGAGCGTCGCCGCCAGCGTGGTGCTCGTCAGCAACACGCCGGTCTTCGTCGCGATCCTCGCGTACCTGATCTTCGGTGAGAAGACCGCACCCCTCTCCTTCGCGGGCATCCTGGTCGCGCTGGCGGGGACGGTCGTGATCGCGCAGGACGATTCGGCCGGGTCTGCGGCAGTTCTCGGGAACGTGCTCGCGCTCCTCGGCGCCCTGACGTTCACGGTGTACGTGCTCGTCGGGCGCTCCCAGCGCTCGGGCGCCGAGCCCGTGGGCGTCCTGCCGTACTCGATCGTTCTCTACTCGGCCGCCGCCGCGGCCCTGCTGCCCGCCGCCCTCCTGTCGGGCGACCGGGTCTGGGGGTACGGGTGGGAGACGTGGTTCTGGCTGCTGGCGATAACGGTTGGGCCGCAGATCCTGGGCCACACGGTCTTTAACTGGGCCCTGCGCTACGTGGAGGCGTCTGTCATCTCAGGCACCGTGCTCGCGGAGCCCGTGATCGCCGCGCTGCTGGCCTGGCTGGTGCTCTCGGAGCGGCCCGGGACCGCCACGCTCGTCGGCGGCGCGGTCGTCCTCGCGGGGATCTTCCTCCTGTTGAGGGGCCGTCGCCCGGCGGTTGCCGCGTAGGGCGCCCCTTAGGCCGGAGCGGCAGGGATCACACCGTGCCCGCCGGTGTATGTTGTATTCTGGACACTCGCGCAGAGTCTACCGGGGAGCGAATTGGGACCGATCAGAACAGGGCTATTCTATGGAATGCTGGCGGGGGTCGTAGCCCTCGTTGCGGAGCTTTACTTCCTCTTTCTGGACCCTGCATCGACGACGGATTGGGTGCTTGCCGTGGTCGGTTCGTACCGGACGCGGCTCTCGCTGGCGGCGTTCCTGTTTCTCGCCATCCTCGCCGCGATAAGGATGCGGCCTACCAGGCCCGACCCGGAGGCTTCTTACGGCTCCCTGCTGCTGCGGGATAGCACGCTTGCCGCGACCGTGGTGGCGTTCGCCGTCGGGACGGTCTTGCTGCTGACGACGCTCCTGCAGGCGACCGTGCTCGCTGATGACATGCGCGCCTACGCCAGGGAGGCCGCGCCGAAGGTCGTCGGCTACGTCAACGGGGTGCGGGAGGAGATCCAGGACCGCCGCCGCGAAGAGGGCCAGTCGCCCGAAGAGGTGAACGACGTCCCACCCCCGGCAGACGTCGCGCAGGTCGAAGAGTCCTTCGGCCCGCCGGCCCCAAGGGACCTCGGACGCTCCATGGCGAACTTCGTCCTCAGGGCCATCCTCCTCGGGACGGCAGGCGCCGTCGTCGGCCTCCTGCGCGGTCGCCGCAAGGGTGGGCCGGGCGGGGCGCCAGAGAACGGATGAGGTCCAACAACGCGACCGTCGTCGCGGCGGCCCTGATGCTCGACGCCCTCTTCGGGGAACCGCCGGAGTCGCTCCACCCGACCGTCTGGATGGGACGCGCCATCGCGGCCTACGAGGGACCCGCGCTCCGGCTCACGAATCCGAACAGCCGCCGGGCCGCGGGTGTCCTCCTCGCCGCGTCCCTCCCCACGGTCGCGTTTCTCTCTGGGCGCGCGCTGCTGCGGGCCGTGCCCCGTGGAGCGCGTCCGGCGGTCGGGGCGGTCCTGATCTCCACCACCCTCTCCATGCGGGGCCTCGGCACGGCCGCGAACACGGTGCAGGCCGAGTTGGCCTGCGGGCGGCTGGGGGAGGCGCGCGCCCGGGTGGGGGAGTTCGTCGGGCGTGACACGGCCGGCCTCTCCGAACCGGAGGTCTGCCGGGCGGCCGTGGAGTCCGTCGCGGAGAACACCAGCGATGGCGTCGTGGGACCGATATTCTACGGGCTGCTGTTCGGCGCCCCGGGGGCGCTGGCCTACAAGGCGGTCAACACCGTCGATTCGATGGTCGGGTACAGGAACCCGCGCTACCTGGATCTGGGCCGGGCCGGAGCCCGGCTGGATGACTTGGCGAACCTGATCCCCGCCCGCCTCACGGTGCTGGCGGTCGCGGCGGCCTCGCGCTCCCCGGTCCGGGTACTGGCGACCTCCCTCCGCTACGGCCCGCTCACGGCGAGCCCCAACGCCGGGTACGCTGAGGCCGCCTTCGCAGGCGCCCTGGACGTGCGGCTCGGCGGCACTAACTTCTACGGGGGTGTGGAGAGTCGCGGTCCATCGCTTGGAAACGGACGGCCGCCGGCCACGGATGACGTCGGCCGGGCCGTTGCCCTGATGCGCCGGGCGTGTGTCGCGATCCCGCTCGTTGCCCTGCTCCTGCAATGGGGACGACGTGGCTGAGGGCTGGGCGGAGCACCCCGGCACCCGACACCACGGGGCGCACGGCGCGGCGGCGGCGCGGCTGCTGGACGTTCCCGAGTCGGACTTTCTCGACTTCAGCCAGAACATCAACCCGCTCGGCGCGCCCCCGGCGGCCCTTGAAGCTGCCCGGCGGGCGCTCGACGAGGACGCCGGACGCTACCCGGACCTTTCGTATCACGACCTGCGCGGGGCCCTCGCCGCTTACGTGGGTGTGGACCCGGGATCGGTGGTGCCGACAAACGGCGGCGCAGAGGCCCTCTTCCTCGCCGCCCGCGCCGCCGGGAAGCGTGGGACCGCCCTGATCCCCGAGCCCACCTTCAGCGAGTACGCGCCCGCCGCCGAAGCCGCCGGGCTGTCCCCGCTGCGCCGCGTGGCCCGCAACGCAGAGGACGGGTTCAGGCTCGACCCGGAGGCACTCGCGGACCTCGACGGAGTCTCGGTCGTCTTTCTCTGCAACCCGAACAACCCGACGGGCGGGGCGCTCGGAAGGCGAGAAGTACTCGAGATCTCAGACCGCGTCCGGGAGGCCGGGGCCGTGCTCGTCGTGGATGAGGCGTTCGTGGATTTCGTGCCGGAGGTCTCCGTGGCCGATATGGTGGACGATCACCTCTTCGTCGCGAGGTCATTCACCAAGTTCTTCGCCATACCAGGTTTGAGGCTTGGGTGCCTGATCCTCCCCGACGCCCCGCGGGCGCAGGCGCTGCAACCCTCCTGGCCGGTGAACGCGGTCGCCGCCGCCGCCGGAACCGCCGCCGCCCGCGACACGGGCTTCGCCCGGAGATCCATCCGGGAGGTGACCCGGCTGCGGGAGGATCTCGCCGCGGCCCTCGCCGCGCTGCCGGGGCTTACGGTCTTTCCCGGCGCGGCGAACTTCCTGCTCGTCCGCGGTCCCGAGGGCCTGACGGAGAATCTGGCCCAGAGGGGTGTGCTGGTACGGGGTTGCGCGCCGTTCGCGGGCCTGGGTCCGGCCTTCTTCCGGGTCGCCGTGCGCGCGGAGCACCAGAATGGGGCGCTGGTTGACGCCGTCAGGGGGGCGTTGTAGGCGTCAGGGCGCTCATCCTCGGCGGGGCGCGCAGCGGCAAGAGCCTCTACGCCGAGCGTATGGCCGGCTCTCTAGGCGGGCGCGTCCTCTACGTGGCCACGGCGCTGCCGAACGACGACCCGGACCTGCGGCGCAGGGTACGCGTCCATCAGGAGCGGCGGCCGGCAGCGTGGGGCACGGTGGAGGCGGGCGACCTCACCCGGGTGCCGGAGGAGGCGGAGCACTGGGACGCCGTGCTCCTGGATTCGCTAACGCTGTGGGTCTCGGCGCAGCTCTATGTCGTCGGAGAAGATGAGACGCTCGCTGGCCTCGGGAGGTTTCTGGAGGAGATCTCCGCGCACGGTACGCCGTTCGTGCTGGTGAGCGATGAGGTGGGGCTTGGCGTCGTGCCCGAGAGCGCGGAAGGCCGGACCTTCCGGGACGTTCTCGGGGCCGCGAACCAGCGGGCCGCCGCCGCCGCGGAAGAGGTCCACCTGTGTGTCGCCGGGATCGGGGTCAGGATCAAGTAATTGCGCGCCCTGCTCTCTTTCTTCACCGTCCTCCCCGTGGGGGCCGCCTCCCTGGACGACGCTGCCCGCGCGGTCCACCTGCTCCCGCTGGTCGGCCTCTTCACGGGCTCGTTCGGCGCGCTACTGGTCTTGCTCGCGTTTGTCCTTCCGCCCCCGGTCGCCGCCGTCCTGGCGCTCGGGGGCGTGCTCCTCGCCGCCGGATTCCACCACGCCGACGGCGTCCTCGACGTGGGGGACGCACTCATGGTGCGCGGGAGCCCGTCGCGCCGCCGCGCGGTCCTCAAGGACATCAGGGTCGGTATCGGAGGCATAGGCGCCCTCTTTCTGGTCTACGCCCCCGCCGCGACGGCACTCGCCGCCCTTGCGGCAGCGTCCCCCTTGCGGGCCGCCGCGACGCTCCTCGCCGCCGAGGTTGCCGTCCGCTCGACGATGCTCCTGATGCTCGCCTTCGGCCGGCCCGCCGAACCGGACTCCTTGTCTACTCCTTTCGTAGAGGCGCTCACGGGTTCGCGCCGAACGCTCGGTATCGCGATAGCTATACTCGCCCCGCTTCCCTTCTTGTTACCGGCCGGTATCGTCGGCGTGCCCGCCGCACTCTGCGTCTTTCTGTCCGCATCGTCCGGGCTTGTGGTGTCGGGCCGCGCTTTCGGGGGCATCGGCGGCGACAGCGTGGGGGCCACCGGGGAACTGACGAGAACGCTCCTGCTGGTGGGCATCTCCGTTACGGCCTAGGCCAACCACGACGGCCTTTCCGTTACTTTTCACGAACTCCGAGCCCTTTCGTATGGTTCTGGTGTAGGCCCCATGACCTTCGGCGTCCTAGTAGCCGAGCTTCTCCCGGACGAGCACGATGGTGCTGCGCTCGGGGTTGGCCTCGGACTCGACGATGAGGGTCTTGCGCATGGCGCTCGGCTGGCCGTAGGCGACGCGGGCGCGGATGTCCTCCAGCGGCCAGCTGTAGGTGCGCAGACGCCGCATCGCGGTGTCGAGGTCTGGGACGAGCTTGTGCCAGCCCACGACCAGGACGACCCGGCCGGCGCCGAAGGCATAGAGGGCGAGCTGGCTGCCGGTCGCCGACGTGGCCACCAGGGTGCCATCGCGCGTGACGGCATGAACGCTGCCGACGACGACGTCGGCGGAGGCGCCGAGCCTGCGGATGTCTTCCGCCTGGGTCGCGAAGTCCATGGCGTATATGCGCGGGCGGACGGCGTCGTAGTGTCCCGATGTGTTGATCTCCTCGTCGATCCCGATGGCCTTCAGGGTCTCCGAAGACATCGTGAACACGCTGCGCCCGGCCGGCAAACTGTCCAGGACGGCCCCGCGCGCGGCGTCGGCGTCTTGGGCTACCACGACCGCATGGCCGCGCCCGCGAAGCGCCCGGGCAGTATCCTGAAGCGCCTCCTCGCCCGCCCCCTCGGCGAACGACTCATCCAGGGTCAACCCGTGCTCGGTGGTCTTCGTGGTCATTCGTTTCCTTTCTTTTTATTGGTTACTATCATAAATATAGTAAGTAACGACCAGTTGTCAACTAAGCCGACTGTCCAGTGGCGTATAATGGCCGTGTGGAGGCGAAGAACGCCACAGAGGATGTGACCTGTGAGGCGCGGTTGACCGCGGTGTTTCGTCTGCTTGGCAAGCGCTGGAACGGCATCATCGTGGGTGTTCTGTTGCAGCGTCCCGCGCGCTTTGGCGAGATCGTCCGGGCTATACCGGGTCTCTCGGATCGGGTGCTATCAGACCGGTTGCGGGAGCTGATGGAGGCGTCGCTGGTGGAGCGCGAGGTTCTTGAGGGCCCCCCAGTCGGGGTGCTGTACCGGCTAACGCCGCAAGGCGAGGACCTCCGGCCCGCCCTGGTCGAGCTGCAGCGGTGGGCCGACCGTCACCTCGCTGTGGACGGCGGGAGATCTACGGGGTAGGACACCGACCGTCGTGTCCGCGCTAGAAGAATTCGCGGGACACGTTTTGACGACCGTCGCTAGAAGTGTCGGCGAGGGTACTTGCCCCGGCCTCGATGCTTGTCCGGAGTGCCGAGGGACCTTCTACGACAAGAGCCGCAGAAGTACGCGGATGTGGAGCGGGCCACAAGGAGAGGGTGGCCAAGAGTATCGGCAAGGTCAGGCGTTACGGGCAGGGGCGGCGGGGAGAGGGTCCCGCGTATGCAGTATGCGGGCACGTCTGCGGGTTCGGGTACGCTAGAACAACCGACTTGGAGATTCAGGAGGTATCCACACAAGCGAGAAGCGTCTCCGACCCCGAGGTCTACGAGGAGGCAACCTGGACAGGCTCTCGATGCCGCCCTCCTCGAAGCCCGCGATCCTCTGGCAGAGCGCCTTATTGGAAGACCGGTCTGTCCAGCTCGCTCGGCGTCCAAACCGCTGAAAAGCAGGGACCGTTTGACCCTCCCGTTACGCCGCGGCTGCTCCGTCTAGAGGCGTAGGAGATCGAGCAGTTCCCAGCCGTGTCAGGGTGCGCGTGCCTTTCTCTCTCCCCCTTGGCACGCTTCTCCCCTTCGTAGGGCGATGCATGGGCGCCCCCAGCCAGGCCCGGCTGGACCAGTGGGGTGCGCTGTCTCGGGCCTGGTGGAGCCGCCGTGCCCAAGGCTGGGCCGAAGCGTGTCCAGCCTTGGGCGCTTCGGCTCGTCAGCTCGACAGGTCGTCTCCCGGCTGCATCTCGTGAACCGTGACGCCGGGGGCGATCTGGCCGAGGTGCTCGCGGAACTTGTCGGGCGTGCCGGTGAAGAACGGCAGCACGTCCTGGCTGTAGTGGATCGGGACGACGTGTTGGACGCCGAGAAGGCGGGCGGCGTGGGCGGCCTCGAAGGGTCCCATCACCAGGCGGTCGCCGATGGGGAGCAGGGCCAGGTCCGGGTGGTAGAGCTCGCCGATGAGCCGCATGTCGCCGAAGACCGAGGTATCGCCCGCGTGGTAGAGGCGGAACCCGCTCTCGAACTCGACCACGTACCCCATCGGCTCGCCGCCGTAGATCAGGGACCCGTCTTCGGTCTGGATGCTTGAGGAGTGGAAGGCGTTGGTGGCGGTCACTTTTATGCCGCCTATCTGGGCCGTACCGCCCTTCTGTATCGGCTGTCCGTTCTCCACGCCCTGCCCTTGCAGGTAGGAGATGATCTCGAAGTTCGAGACGACGTTCGCGCCCGTCTCCCGCGCAATGGGGATGGTGTCGCCCATATGGTCGAAGTGGCCGTGGGTCAGCAGGATCGTGTCGACGTTGCCGGCCTCCTTCAACTCCTCCGGCGTCGTCGGGTTATCCGTCAGGAACGGGTCTATGAGGATCTGCTCACCGCCGGGGGTCACGAGCCTGAAGGCCGAGTGACCCAGGTAGTTGATCCTGGTCCCGCCTAGCATGTGTTCCACGATTTCCTCCGTTCGTTTGCTAAATGAAGGCTCGAAAGCCCCTTGACGTGTACCCGATCCCGTATACGAGAAAACGGCGCCGGAAACGTCGCCCACGGCGGCGGATATAATCCCGCCGGCTCCGGATCGGCCGGGCCCGACAACGATACGACGAGGATACTTTTCGGAGGTGCATGAAAGCATTGGTCCTGCTCGCGGTGCTCGCGGGCCTGTGCGTGGCGGTCCAGACCAACCTGACGGCGGTGGCCCAGCGGGCGCTCGGCGCGCCGGTGCTCGTCGCCATCTCGGGCCTCGCCACGAGCCTGACGGCCCTCATCGTCGCCCTCACCCTCGCGAAGCCAGACTTCACCGGCCGGGCCGTCGGTTACGCCGTTGGCTCCGGGGTGCTCGGCGCCGTGATCGTCGGCGCCATAGCGACGGCTGCGGCCCAGGGCGGCGTCGCCCGAGCCCTCTCCCTGGTCATCGCCTCCCAGCTCGTCTTCGGCCTTCTCCTCGACGCCCTCGGCGTCTTCGGCGGCAGCCCGGATGTCGGGGTCCTGAAGGTCCTCGGGGTGGTGCTCATCATCGCCGGCGGCGTGCTTGTAGTGAGGTTCTAAAGAGAGGCTTCAGGCATCGGGCTTGAGCCATCAGGAAGAATTGACGGATGTGGAACCCTCGCCGGAGGTATCCCCTGAAGCCCAGAACCTGTAACCTGTAACCTCAATGAGCTATCTCCCTATAGGCGACCACGGCGTTATCGGCAACCTCCACACGGCGGCGCTCGTCGGGATGGAGGGAACGATAGACTGGCTGTGCCTGCCGGCGTTCGACTCGCCGGCCGTGTTCTGCTCCATCCTGGACGACGAGAAGGGCGGGCACTTCACCCTGCGTCCGGTGGACTACCACAAGAGCCAGCAACTCTACCTGCCGGACTCGAACGTGTTGCTGACGCGCTTCTTCTCCTCCGAGGGGATGGCGGAGGTGATCGACTTCATGCCCATCCTCTCCGAGCCGGGGGACCGCTCCCGCCTGGTGCGCGACGCGCGCGTCGTGCGCGGCACGATGCGCTTCGAGATGGAGTGCCGGCCTTCTTTCGACTACGCCCGCGGGCAGCACCACGTCTCCGTCGGCAAGCAGGGGGCCGTCTTCGCCTCGGCGAGCGCCACCCACGCCTCGCTCGCGCTCTCGACCGCCGTGCCCCTGGAAGCGTGGGAGGACGGGGCCGCGGGGACGAAGTTCACGCTCCAAGAGGGCGAGCGGGCGGTGTTCGTGCTCTCGGAGGTGGAGGACGGGGAGGGGCCGGGGCCGCCGTTCACGCGGGCGAGGTTCGAGGAGAGCTTGCACGCGACGCTCGGGTACTGGCGGCGTTGGATCTCTCGCAGCACCTACTCCGGGCGCTGGCGCGAGTTTGTCCACCGCTCGGCCCTCGTCCTCAAGCTCATGGTCTACGACCCGACCGGAGCCCTCGTCGCGGCACCCACGATGGGGCTGCCCGAGAGGATCGGGGGCGAGCGCAACTGGGACTACCGCTACGCCTGGCTCCGCGACGCCGCCTTCACGCTGTACGCCCTGATCTCCATCGGTTTCGAGGATGAGGCCTACAGGTTCATGGGATGGCTGCGCGACCGCTGCGCGCTGGACGAGGACGGCCTCCTCCAGCCCCTCTACGGCATCGACGGCCGCACGCAGATACTGGAGGAGAACCTCGACCACCTCTCCGGCTATATGGGCTCGAAGCCCGTACGCCTCGGCAACGCGGCCTACGACCAGGTCCAGCTAGACCTCTACGGGGCCATCCTCGATGCCGCCTACCTCTACAATAAGTACGGCGCCCCGCTGGACTACGACCTCTGGCAGAACCTCCGCCGTATCCTGGACTGGCTCTGCGACAACTGGCAGCTCGAGGACGAGGGTATCTGGGAGGTCCGCGGCGGCCGGCGCCACTTCGTCTCCTCCAAGGTCATGAGCTGGGTCGCCCTGGAGCGGGCCGTGAGGATCTCGCGCCAGCGCGGCCTTCCCGCGGGCAACGGGGGGGTGCTGCGCTGGATAGGCGAGCGGGACAAGATCTACGAGGAGGTCATGGAGAAGGGCTGGAATCCTAGGAAGGGCTCATTCGTCCAGTACTACGGCGCGGACGCCCTCGACGCCTCGCTCCTCCTGATGCCGCTCGTCAAGTTCGTCGGACCGACGGACCCGCGCTGGATCTCCACCCTCGACCACATCCAGGGCGAACTCACCTACGACACCCTCGTAGACCGCTACAAAACCGACGCCGCAGCTCCCGACGGCCTCGCGGGCGGGGAGGGCTCGTTCAGCCTCTGCTCCTTCTGGCTCGTGGAGTGCCTCACCCAGGCCGGCCGCCTCGACGAGGCTCGCCTCTCCCTCGAAAAGATGTTCTCCTACGCCAACCACCTCGGCCTCTACGCCGAAGAGGTCGGACCCTCCGGCGAGGCCCTCGGTAACTTCCCCCAGGCCCTGACACACCTCTCCCTCATAAGCGCCGCCGTTCACCTCGACCGCGCCCTCGGCTAGCGCCCGCACCCCGATACCTCGTCGACCCAGAGCTCGGAGGTGACGACGTGCGGCCCGAAGAGGTCGGCGTTTACAGGGCTCAGGCGAACCGAGCGTCTCTGTACGTGCGGGCTTCACAGCGCCGGTTGGACGCCTTACATACGTGGGTCGGGTAAGGCTCTTTGATTGTGGCGGAAAGGCAGGGTTAGGACGCCACCATCCCGATAAGCGCCAGGACGGCGACGGAGATGGCGACGGGGGCTACGGCGAGGCGTGTGATCTCACCCTCCCTCCCCACCAGCCCGGTCGCCGTCGCCGCGAGCACGATGCGCTGCGGCGCCAGCAGGCTGGCGTGGCTCCCCGAGACGTTCTGCGAGGCCGCCGCGAGCGTCTCCGATATGCCGAGCCCCCGCGCCGCCTCGACCTGCAGCGGCATAAAGAGCGCGTTCGAGGCCGCGTTGGACCCGGCAAGCGCCCCGCCGAAGGCCCCGAGCACGGGCAGGACGGCAGGGTAGAGCCCGCCGAAGCGCCGGGCCTGCTCCGCCAGCACCCCCGCGGCCCCGCCGTCGGCCACCACAGCCCCGGCGAGCACGAAGGTGAGCACCGCTCCCGCCGTCGGCAGCCACTGCCGCCCCGTCCCGCGGATCGCCCCGCCCACCCGGCGACCGCCCACGCCGAACAGGAGCGCCGCGAACACGGAGGACGCGATCAGCGACAGCCCCGGACCGTCGAGCACGGGACCGACCAGCGCGACGGAGCCCGGGTCCCCGGCCGCGTTGACGCCCACGAGCAGCACCAGCAGGAACGCGTAGGGCAGCAGCGCCCGGACCGGCACGTCCCGCGCCCGCCGCCACCGACGCGCGAGGAACACCGCCGTGGCCGCCAGCCCGCCCACAGCACCCGAGAGTTCAGGGACCAGGTACAGGCTCGTCCCGAGCGTCCCAGTCCCGGCCGCAAGCCCGAGAAGTACCGCCTCGGCTCCGCGACGCCGCACCCCCGACCATCCGCCGGCCAGCGCGACGGCCGCGATCCCGTAGACGGGGAAGAGGGGGACGCTGAGGATGGCGCTCGCGTCCGACAACATCCCGAAGCCCATGCCCGCCAGGTCCGCCCCGATAACGGTCCCCACGCCCAGAGCGCCCCACGGTACGGCGCACTGGCCCCAGCTCGCAAGAACCGCCGCCTTGAGCGGCGAGAAGCCGGCGGCGAGCAGGATCGGGGCGCTGATCACGACCGCTACCCCAAACCCCGTCACCGACTCGAAGAACGGCGCCACCCCGACCACGACCCCGGCCGCCAGCGCGACCGGGTCGGGCTCGAGCCTCCCGAGAAACCGCGAGACCTCTCCCACGGCCCCGCCCGCCGCGAGCAGGTTGTATAGCAATAACCCCCCGAAGAGCACGAACAACACCCGCCCCGACGTCCCGAGCCCCCCGGCTAGAGGCCCTGCCAGGTCCGAACTCCCGAGCGCCAGCGCCCCCAAGATCGCCGCCCCGAGCGTCGCCACCCCAACGCGTGAAGCGGGCCATCCCAACACCAGTAGCCCAACGCCCGCCACCACGAACGGTGCGGCTGAAATCAGGAGTGCTGTAAAATCTACCATGATAGAATATCTTCTACCAAAAACGGGGAGGAGGCGCAACGGCGGTGTCGGAGTTGGTGGAGTCTGTCTCCTCCGGGCGTCTGGGCGTGCGCGTCAAGGAGCTTCGGAGAGAGCGGGGGTTTACCCTCGACGAGTTGGCGGGCCGGGCTGGGGTGAGTCGGGCCATGATCTCCAAGCTAGAGCGGGGTGAGAAGAACCCGACGCTCGTCGTAGCGGCGCGTCTGGCCGAGGGCCTCGGGGTAAGCCTCTCCCGGCTGGCGGGTGTGGAGGAGAGACGCGAGGTCGTGGTCGTTCCGAGGGAACGGCGCATGGTCCTGAGGGACCCGGAGACGGGCTTCGAGCGCCAGTCGCTGTCGCCGACCTTCGCCGGGCGTGGCGTGGAGTTCCTCCGCAACGTCGTACCCGAAGGCTCGACCTCCGGAGATTTCCCCGCGCACCGCAAGGGCGTCGAGGAGCACATCGTCGTCGAGAAGGGCGAGCTCAGGGCGACGCTCGGTGGGGAGGAGTACGTGCTGCGCGAGGGCGACGCCCTCTACTTCGAGGCCGACGTGCCCCACCGCTTCGACAACGCCGGGCGGGGAGAATGCGCCTACTACCTGGTCATAAGCTCCGCCGGCACCTGAGAGGCCGCTGGTCGGGCTTTGAGGTATTGAGGCATCAGGTTTTTAGGCATCAGGGGTGCGATACGATACCCAGAGCCCGGCATCGCCAGCATGGTTAGCCTCCAAGAGAGCGGCAGGACCGCCCTGCAACACCTCAAAACCTGGAGCCTCCGAGCGGAGCGCTTACGAGGCCTCCATGAGGCGATGCCCGCCGACCCTGGCTTCGCGTCCGGCGCGGTGTCCGCGGTAGAAGTCCAGGCGGTCACTGGCGGCGCCCCAGCGGGCGAGGAGACGGCTCTCGGTGAGGAGCTCCGCCTCTCCGAAGCGGCCGTCCAGCCAGCCCTGGCGGTAGGCCTCGGACCTTGGCGGGTTCATCCATGAGACCCTGGCGGCCGAGAGGGGGAGGACCTCGGAGCCGCAGGCCGGGCAGCGGTAGACGTTGTCCGGGAGGAGGCGCATCTCCGGGTGGCCGCACTCGCAGGCGTGTTGGCCGATGGTGTCTGGGAGGGTGACGATCCGGCGCAGCGAGTCGAGGAAGTCGCCGCCGAGGACGGCGCCGCACGCGCCGCAGCGCGCCGAGTTGCGGCCAAAGTCCGAAAGCTCCGACGCTTCGCAGAACGGGCAGGTAAGTGGGCTGGTATTCGAGGCCGTGTGCTCCATCCCGTTATCCTCTCCGTGATCTCGACTTTACACACGTAATTATCCTCGCAAAGTGGCCCTTTTACATCGCACAAATAGACGATAAATCACTCGTTAATAGTGGTTACGCCCGCCTAGCCCAAAAGGGCTAGAGACCGTTCGAGAACGGGTCAGAGAGGGAAATCTCCGGTGGCGAGCTGGGCGAGGACGCGGTCCCGGATGGCGTGGATTTCGTCGCCTCGCGTGACCTCTTCGATGGGACGGAGCACGTCCCTGGAGCCGGCCGGCTGGGGGGCGTTCGCGGGCAGGATGCGACGCGAGCCGTCCTCCAACTCGTACAGGTGTTTGCGGCCACCGCGCTTGCCGCGCTTGGAGCGGTCCTCGCCGTTGACCTCGACGATATCGAGGGAGTAGTCGATCATGGGCGCGTCCGCGATGGCCCCGCCGACGCCGTAGGCGTCGCAGACGGGGTTGAGGTGGAGGATGTAGTCAACGTCGATGCCGCCGGAGGCGAAGATCTTGACGTGGGAGAACCCGTGCCGGTCCAGCTCCCAGCGGACCTCGCGCATCAAATCCCGGAAGTCGCCCCGACGGTTGCCCGGCGTGTCCATCCTGACGGCGTAGATCGAGTCGGGGATGGCCCGGGCGGCCAGCAGCGCGCCGAACTTCTCGTCGTCGAAGGTGTCGATGATGATGGTGCGCGGGACCTCGGGGTCGATCGTCTCGTCGAAGGCCTTCGCGGCCTCCGCGGTGGAGCCGATCATCAAGACCAGCGCGTGTGGCGTCGTGCCGGTGGCGGGGATGCCCATGCGCCCGACGGCCAGGTCCACGGCGACCCTGTCGCAGCCGCCGAGGTACGCCGCGCGCTCGATCATGGGCACGATCGCCGGGTGCATCCTTCGCGCCCCGAAAGAGATGACGGGCCTGTCCTCCGCGGCGATGCGGCACCGGGCCGCGCCCGTGGCGATCCCCGACGCCTGGCAGAGCAGGCCGAGCAGCGCCGTCTCGTGCTCGGCGAACGCGCCGTAGGGACCCGTGAGGGTCAGCACCGGCTCGTGGGGACGGCAAATAGTGCCCTCCGGCACCGCCCGGACGTCGACCGGCACATCCTCGAAGAGGTACGCTACCTCGTCCAACCCGGCGACCACGAACCAATCGTCGGGGTCAGAGGTCTTGTAGGCGAGCTCGGCGTGGACCGGGGTGTTCTCCAGGCCGCGCGAGCGGAGTATCTCCATCGTGCGGTGGAAGTAGGAGTCGGCGACCTCGGCGTTCAGGATCTCCTTCTCCGTCGCCGAGTTGAACCTTCGCCCGTCCTCGCCCAAATCCCCGCCCCCCCGTTCTCGCCAGGTCGTCTGCCCGCGTATGATAGCCAATAATGATCCGAGAACGTCCGCGACGCAGTAAAGCGCGTCACCCGCGGGTAAAACGCCGCCGCGTGACTCCCGCTTCGGCCCCCCTAACCTCCTCTCGACACCAGTCCGCATCACGCCCCATCCGTAGCGAGAGCGTCCCGTTCCTGGGCTGCTGGCGGGAGGCCCTGAGTCTCTGAGGGAGTTCGCCAAGGTATGCAAATCTCGTTCCTGGCCGTTACGGGAGCCCCGGGCCTACCCGGATTGGATTTCTTATGTGCAGAACGCTGAGGGGCGCGGCTACTCATACATAAGAAAACCATGCCTCCTGCTCAAAGCGGGAATGTTACTCTGGTTCCGGGTCGTCTGGTCCGGGGGTAACGAGTACTTCGCGTGACGGGTGATCCCATCTCATACCCTGCGTCACTCCTTCGTGTTTCCAAGGCGACGCGACACTCGCCGCTAATGTCTGCGCTCGACTCGTCTTGACAGGCGTTATGAAGCCGCGTACTATGCCGTGAGAAGATATATCGTTGCGCGATGCATCGAGAGACAGAGCGACGTAGAGGGGTGGAGTCATGGGCGGTGGGGACGTGTCAGGGGAAAGTTCGAGAGATCCGGGAGGCCTTCTGCCCCTGACGCCCGTCGCGCTGAACGTCCTGCTGGCGCTGGCTGACGGGGAGCGCCACGGGTATGGGATCATGCTGGAGGTGAGGGAGAGGACCGGTGGGAGGGTGCGGCTGGGGCCGGGCACGCTCTACGGGGCGATCAAGCGCCTGAAGGATGGCGGTGTGATCGAGGAGTCCGGGGAGAGGCCCGATACCGGCGAAGCGCCGGACGACGAGCGGCGCCGCTACTACCGCCTCACCGGCTTCGGCGGCGCGGTCCTGGCGGCGGAGGTCGAGAGGCTCGACGGTCTGGTGCGCGCCGCGCGCCGGAAGGGCGCCTTCCCCGCACCGAACCCGGAGGGGGCCTGATGGCCTCCCCCGGGAGACCGCGGAGGCACGAACGCGCCGTGGGCACCTCGGAGCGGGCCTACCGGTCCCTCTTGCGCGCCTACCCGCGCGGGCTTCGCGGCGAATACGGCGACGAGATGGCCCGCTGTTTTCGAGACCTGTGTCGCGAGGGGCTGGAGAAGGGTGGCGGCCTGGGCCTGGCGGCGCTGTGGGCCCGCACCCTGCCGGAATTGTTCTACAGCGCGCTCAAAGAAAGGAGCACCATGTTGGCCAGGACCGCGTACCGATCCGTCGTCGGCGTCGCGCTCGCGACGGCGTTCATATTGCTGGTGCCGTTGTTGGCGGGATGGGCCTGGGACCTGGCCGATTTCATCTTCGCCGGAGCCATCATCTTCGGCACTGGCCTCACGTTCGTGCTGGTTGCGAGGGGGGCGAGCAATATCGCATACCGGGCCGCCGTCGGTGTTGCGCTCGCGGCGGCATTCATCCTCGTCTGGGTGACCGGCGCCGTTGGCATCATAGGGTCTGAGGACGACAACGCCAACTTGATGTACTTCGGGGTGCTCGCCGTCGGGATCGTCGGCGCCATCGTCGCGCGCTTGCGGCCGCATGGGATGGCACGCGCGTTGTTCGCGACGGCGTTAGCCCAGGCGTTCGTCGCCTTGATCGTGCTGATATTCGGGTTGGGCCTCCCGTGGAGCCCGCCGGTAGAGATCCTGGCGCTAAACGGGTTCTTCATCGCGCTGTTTCTCGGTTCGGCGGTATTGTTTCGGTATGCCGCGCGGGGGCAGGCTCCCGCGGGCGCGGGGACGTAGGGTTGATCCGCAGCTATCCCTAAGAGAATCAGGTCTAGCCTCTGCTCCCTGGGCGTGTAAAAGGATCATCCCCCCGACTCCGCTTACACGATCCTGCATGCAGGGCACACCCTCCAAGATCGGCGACAGTTTCTCGATGCTACAGACGATCAGGCCGACCATGGCATCTGGTGTGGTGGCATATACGCGAAGCCGGGTACACGTTGGCCCGAGGACGCGGCCGGTAGCGCGCGTCCCGGTCCGCCGCCCCGACCGCCCGCGTATCCGTAACCGGACCCACCCCCGACGTCGCTGTTCGACAGCGAGGGCTGTCGGTACGAGGTAGATGCCTCCGCCTACAGCCATGAGGAGAAGAACATACTCTAGAACGGGGCGTGGATTATTCGGGGCGAGAAGGCGAGAATAGCGTCAGGTCTCAGGTGGCTCCTGGAGCATAGGATTCCGGCCCCTATCCCCTCTGGACACTTAGGTGATTTGACGCGTCGACAGGGGACCCTTGGGCCCGGAGCCCGGCGGTTCGCCTTCTCCTGCGAGGGGTAGGGTTGGTTTATCTAGTCGGGGGTGGGACTGGCGATCCGCTGCCATGGTCCCTCTCCCGCCCGCGCGGTCAGAGCGGTATCCGGTCGAGCCGGGTACGCCGAGTAGACAGCCTCATCTCGTCTGGTGTGGGATCTGAGCATGCCAGCGGGCACGGAGAGGAGGATCATGGATAATAGCCAACTATGAACGCTCCGGGCCCAAAGAACTCCTTCGCCGCCTCAGCCGGCACGCCCTACGCCGCGGATGCCGCCGCCGAGGTCTTCCGCGCCGGGGGTAACGCCGCCGACGCCGCCGTGGCCGCCGCCGCCGCCGTGAGCGTGACGGAACCTTTGATGAGCTCTATCGGGGGGGGCGGGTTCGCCCTGGTGCGCAAGTCGGACGGGGCGGCTGAGCTCGTCGATTACTACGACGTGATGCCGGGCAAGGGCCTTCCGAAGTCGGCCTTCGGTGCGGGGGGAAGCCCGCAGTCGGTGACGCTCAAGTACGGGGCCGGGGTCGAGTCCATAGTCGGCGGGGCCGCGGTCGCGGTGCCGGGCTCGCTGCGCGGGTGGGAGACGTTGCTGGCCCGGCACGGGAAGTTGGGGCTCCGGGAGGCGCTCGCGCCGGCCGTCAGGCTCGCGCGGGAGGGCTTCCGGCTGTGCAGGACCTCGGGGCTGTGGTTCGGGGTGGCCGAGGAGGTGCTCAGGCTCACCGACGAGACGCGGCGGCACTTCTACACGGGCGATAGGGTCTACCGGGAGGGCGAGGAGGTGCGCTTCCCCGAGCTTGCGGATACGCTGGAGGCGGTTGGCGAAGGGGGCGCCGACCTCCTCTACGAGGGAGAGATGGCGCGCGCCATCTCCGCCTACATCCTCGAGATGCAAGGGATCCTCACGGAGACCGACCTCGCCGAGTACCGGCCTGTGATCAGGGAGCCGATGAGCGTACGCTACGGGGCGGGGGAGATGTACACCAACGGACCGCCCTCGGCCGGCGGGCCCACGCTCGCCCAGATGCTCAGGGTCGTCTCGGCCTACGACCTCGCGGCTATGCCGGACGATGAGTACGTCACCGTCATGGCCGGCGCCATGAGGCTCGCGCTCGGGGACCGGCAGACGCAGTACCTCGACGGCGCCCTCAACGACCGCGTGGCCGCCCGCCTGACGGGCGAGGAGTACGCGAAGTCTCAGCGCCGGCGTATCTTCGAGGGGTTCGGGTCGCCGCAGACGAGCCACCTCTCCTGCGTGGACGCCGACGGGTTGGCCGTCTCGATCACGGCCAGCATGGGTTACGGCTCGGGGCTCGTGGTGCCCGGCACGGGGATACCGCTCAACAACAGCCTCGGCGAGCCGGAGCTCAACCCTAAAGGATTCCACGCCCTCGACCCCGGCGAGCGGCTCGTCTCAAGCATGAGCCCGACGGTTGTCTCGTCCGCGGAGGGGGGGCTCGTGGCCCTCGGCTCCCCCGGCGCCTCGCGCATACCGACCGCCATCCTGCAGACGCTCGTCAACGTACTGGACTTCGGGATGGGAGTCGAGGAGGCCGTCCTGGCTCCCCGGTTCCACGCGGAGGGCGACCTGTTCGCCTACGAGGACGGGGCCAGGGTCGCCGACGTGGGACGCTTCGGGCGGGTGCTCCCCTACGAGGAGGCCAACATGTACTTCGGTGGGGTCAACGCCGTCAGGCTGACGACAGAGGGGATGTTCGAGGCCGCGGCCGACCCGCGTCGCTCCGGAGGGGTCTCCTTTGCCTGAGAACGGACGCGCGCCCGTTGGTATCTTCGGTGTCCCGATGGACCTCGGCCAGGGCCGCCGCGGGGTGGACATGGGGCCGAGCGCCATCCGCTACGCGCGCATGGAGGCCGCCATCGAGGAGCTCGGTCATTCGGTCACGGACCTCGGGAACGCCCGCGTGCCCATCCCAGAGCTCGTCGAGAGCGACGAGAGCGTCCGGCACCTCGACGCCGTGCGGGCCGTCTGCGAGGAGGTGGCCGGACGGGCCGGGGAAGTGGTCTCAGGTGGGCTGTTCCCGATCTTTCTCGGGGGCGACCATTCCATCGCTATAGGTACCGTCTCCGGTGTGGCGGGCGCCTCCGGCGGTCGGACCGGTGTGATCTGGCTCGACGCCCACGCGGACTTCAACACCCCCGAGACCTCGCCGTCGGGCAATATCCACGGGATGCCGCTCGCCACCCTCACGGGAAACGGCCCGCCGAGCCTCGTCGAGATCGGTGGCGCGGGCGCGAGCGTGAGGCCCGAGGACGTCGTCCTTATAGGGCTCCGGTCCGTGGACCTCGAGGAGCGCAACCTGCTCCACAAAGCCGGCGCCCGCGCCTACACCATGAAGGAGATAGACGCCCACGGCGTGGCGCGCGTGGTCCGCCGGGCCATGAAGGACCTCTCCCACGTCGACCGGGTCCACCTCTCCTTCGACCTCGACGTGCTCGACCCCGAGATAGCCCCCGGCGTCGGCACGCCCGTCCGCGGCGGCCTCACCTACCGCGAGGCGCACCTCGTCATGGAGCTCATAAACGAGGCCGGCGTCGTGACCTCCCTCGACGTCGTCGAGGTCAACCCCATCCTCGACGTCCGAAACGGCACCGCGACCCTCGCCGTCGAGCTCGTCGAGAGCCTCCTCGGGCGCCGGATCATAGACCTGCCGGTTTAGGTTTCAGGCATCAGGTTCTAGGTCGCCTTCTTCGGAGGCTTTCAGGTTCTAGGTTTGAGGTATCGCGGGCCGAGAACGCCGCGTCCTCTGAGGCCGACCATGGCGACGACATCGGGCTCTAAGCCGCGTACCGCACCCCTGATGCCTAGTACCTGAAGCCCGAGACCTACTTCCTTCCCTTAGGAGGCGGGCCTGAGAGCGGCGAGTCGTCCAGGGTCTTTTTCGAGCCGCCGACCACGATCAGATCGCCTTCCTTGAGGATCGTGTCGCCGGTCGGGAGCGCGCCGGCGCCGCCCTGCGGTTTGTGGGCGACGACCGTCAGGCCGAGGTTTCGGGAGAGGGAGAGCTCGGAGAGCGACTTGCCCACCCACTGCTCAGGGACGTGCGCTTCGATCAGGGCCTCGTCCTCGCCGAGGTCCACGTAGTCGAGGACGGCCGGGGAGGCCAGGACGCGGGCTACCTGTTCTCCCATCTCGCGCTCGGGTTGGATCACCCGGTCGGCGCCGACCCTCTCGAGGACCCTGGCGTGGAGCTTGCTCGTCGCCCGGGCCACGATCATCGGCACCCCGATCTCCTTGAGGTTCGCCGTCGTAAGGATGCCGGCCTCGACGTGGTTCTCCCCGATAACGACGGCCGCCGCGTCGAAGTGCTCGACGTTGAGGCCCCGCAGGACCTCCTCGTCCGTCGCGTCGGCCGCGACGAGGTGGACGTTTGGCAGGTCGTCCGCGAGGGCCTGGATCAGGTCCTCCTTCGCGTCAACCGCGAGAACCTCGTGACCCAGAGAGTCGAGGGTGTTCACCATGGCGATGCCGAGGCGCCCGAGCCCGACGACCAGGAACTGGTGGCTCATCGGCCGCCGACGAGGATGAGAGGCCGCCGGGGGGCCTCGGGCGCGGGCTCCTGCAAGACCTCGTGGGTTACCGGGGCGGTGTCGCCCTCCCCGAAGAGGATGAAGCGTATCAGGTACACGATGGGGCTCCCTTCCGTCCAGCCGAAGTAGCAGTGTGGCGTCTTGCCCGTGGTGTCCCTCAGGTGCAGCAGCGCCGCGATGGCGTTCGGGACGACGGAGCTCACGGCCCGGAGCACCTTATGACCGCCGATCTCCACGCCGTGTACCTCAAGCACGTCGGTGAACTCCGAGGCGTCCTCCGCGTCGACCTCGAGGAAGATGATCGGCTGGTCCTCCGGGATAAGGTTGTCCTCGCGCTGCTCCCGTTCCTTGCGGGCGTACTCGGCCGGGTCGTTCCCGAGCGGCGCCTGCGGGTGACGATTGGATGTCGGAATGAGCATGGTGGCGATGGGGGAGAGGATACCGGCCGCGGCCAGCGCGATGCCGGGTATGTAGCCCAGAGTGGAGAAGTAGTCGATCACTGTCAGGCAGACGAGCTGCCACCACGGATGCTGACCTGTCTCGCTCTCCCGCGCCCCGGGCCCCGGACCCCGGGGCCTGCTCGATGCGGTGCTTCAGTAGCCAGCGGGTGAGATGGTTCTGGGGACGCGTGGATGGAACCAGAAGCTTAGACATAGTATCCCGGCCGCATCCGACCCGGCAGAGAGTCTAGCACGGCGCGAGGAGATCCCGCCTCAGGTCGTCAGGAAGCCGAGCACCAGAACGAGGCCGAACACGAGGACGACGAAGACGGCGAGGATAAGGATGAAAACCCGGTCCGCGCCCTTCTCCGTGGACCCCTGAGGGGCGCGGCCCTGCCGCCTGTTCCTCCGGCTGCCAGGCTTCCACCCCGACCCTCCGAACCTCATCGCAAGCCCCTACCCGCCGAGCGCCTCTGCCACGAGCTCCGCCACCTCAGACGGGTTCGTCGCCGCCCGGATGCCGGCGCCCCGCAACGCCTCGCTCTTCGCCTCGGCCGTGCTCTCGCCGCCCGAGACTATCGCGCCGGCGTGGCCCATGGTCTTGCCTTCCGGCGCCGTGAAGCCGGCGATGTAGGCGACCACCGGGGTCTTCATCTGGGAACGGACGAACTCGGCGGCGAGTTGCTCGGCGTTGCCCCCGATCTCCCCGATCATCGCTACACAGTCGGTCTCGGGGTCTTCCTCGAACTTGCCGAGGATCTCGATAAAGTCCGTGCCGATGATCGGGTCGCCCCCGATACCCACGGCCGTGCTCTGGCCGATGCCCCGCTGCGTGAGCTCGTTGACGATCTGGTACGTGAGCGTCCCGCTGCGGCTGACGACCCCGACCTTCCCCGGCGTGAAGATGTCGCGCGGCATGATGGAGACGTTCGCCTTGCCCGGCGAGAGCACGCCGGGGCAGTTCGGCCCGATAAGCGTCGCGTCCTTCGTCTCTATGAAGTCCGCGACCCGCATCATGTCGTGGACGGGGATGCCCTCGGTGATGCAGCAGATGGTCTTCATCCCGGAGTCAAGCGACTCGAAGATGGCGTCCGCGGCGAACGGCGGGGGGACGAAGATGACGCTCGCGTTCGCGCCGGTCTCCTCCGCCGCCTCGTGCACGGTGTTGAAGACCGGCACCCCGTCGTGGTTCTGGCCGCCCTTGCCGGGGGTAACACCTGCCACGACGTTGGTGCCGCTCTCGAGCATCCTTCCTGTGTGAAAGGCGCCCTCCCTGCCCGTGATGCCCTGCACCACAAGGCGCGTGCCGTCGTCTACGAGTATCGCCATGTGCTACCGCCCCCCGTTGCTGTCGCGTGCTCCGCGCGCGAGCTCGACGGCCCGGCGCGCGGCGTCGAGCATCGTCTCCTCGGTGTGTACGTTCTCCGGTGTGTTCTCCGCCAGGATGCGGCGCCCCTCCTCGGCGTTCGTCCCATCCAGACGGACCACTATGGGGAGCCCGATCCCGGTCCGCTCGATGGCGGAGAGCAGGCCCCGGGCCACCTCGTCCCCGCGGGTTATGCCGCCGAAGATGTTGAACAGGACGCTCTCGACCTGCTCGTTGGACGTGACGATGTCGAGCGCCTCGGAGATCTTCTCCGCATCAGCCCCGCCCCCGACATCGCAGAAGTTGGCCGGCTCCCCGCCGGCCTGGGCCACCACGTCGAGCGTGCTCATCACAAGCCCCGCCCCGTTGCCCAAAATACCCACGTTCCCGTCCAGCTTCACGTATTGGAGGCCGACCTCCTGCGCCCGCTGCTCCTGCGGGTCGGCCGCCTCGACGTCGTGCAGCTCCGCGATGTCTGTGTGCCGGTAGAGGCTCGAGTTGTCCACCGTTACCTTTGAGTCGAGCGTCAAGACGCGCCCGTCCTTGGTGAGCACTAGAGGGTTGATCTCGACCAGGCTCGCGTCGAGCCCCTCGAACGCCCTGTAGAGGTTGTTCAGCGTCCGCCCGACGCCCTTCGCGGCGTCGCCTTCGAGGCCCGCGGCGAACACGATCTCGCGCACCTGGTAGGGCAGCAGGCCCAGCAGCGGGTCCACGTGTGTTCTGACGATGGCCTCGGGCTTGGTCTCGGCGACCTCCTCGATGTCCACGCCGCCCTCGGTCGAGAAGAGGATGAGCGGCCTCTTCGCCGCCCGATCCACAGTGATCGAGAGGTAGTACTCCGCCTCGATCTCCGCCCCGCCCTCGACGTACACCCGCCGGACGGTGTGCCCCCGGATGTCCATCCCGAGGATGCGCTCGGCGGCCTCCCGCGCCTCCCGCGCGCTATGGACGACCGCGATGCCACCGGCCTTGCCGCGCCCGCCGATAAGGACCTGCGCCTTCACCGCGACGGTACCCCCGAGCGTCTCGGCCGCCCGGGCCGCCTCCTCGGGTGTGCCGGCCACGATGCCAGGAAGCGTCTCCAGGTCGTAGCTCCTCAACAACTCTTTGCCCTGATACTCGTAGAGATCCAAGATTCAGACTCCCGCGAAGCCCACCATAACCAGGCGAAGTATACAGAGTGGCCGACGCCCTTTTTGACCACGCGCCGTTAGGCTGGGGACTCTATACTCCTGTTTGTCTTGGGCCTCGGAACCGCGATAAACGTCGCCGCCGTGCTTGTCGGAGGGGGTATAGGAACCCTCGCCGGCGCGAAGCTGCCGGAAGGGATGCGCGTGACGGCCATGCAGGCCATCGGCATCGTCACCCTGCTGGTCGGCGTCGCGAACTTCCTCGAGTACGACAACCCGCTCGTGCCGCTCGTCAGCGTGGTCGCCGGGCTGGTCGCGGGGGAACTGCTTGGTATCGAAGATCGGCTCAAGCGGTTCGGGGACTACCTGGAGAAGAAGTTCTCTAAAGGGGAGAGCCCGGTCAGCCGGGCGTTCGTGACGACGAGTTTGCTGTTCTGCGTGGGCCCGCTCACCGTGATCGGCTCGCTCGAGGACGGCCTGCGTGGGGACTACAGCCTGCTCGCCCTCAAGAGCGGCCTCGACTTTATCGCCGCGCTCACGTTCGCCTCGGTGCTCGGGTGGGGCGTGCTGCTCTCCGCGGGGACCGTGCTGATAGTCCAGGGCTCCCTGACCCTTGGGGCGGGGTTCGTGGAGCCGTTCGTGACGGACGCCATGATCTCGGCGGCCACCGCGACGGGGGGCGTCCTGATCGTCGGCCTTGGCTTGGGCCTTCTGGAGTTGAAGCAGGTGCGGGTCGGGAACATGCTCCCGGCGCTGCTCTTCGCGCCGCTGCTCGTCGCGGCGGCGCCCCTGTGGCCCTTCTAGCGCGGGCGCTCTGGTAACATGCCGCTTGCAGGCGTGACCCGACACGAAAGGAGCCCGCGTGCAGGAGCCGGGTGGGGACGAAGCGAACAGGGAGTGGCGGGGGAGCCCGCTCGACATCTCTGATGCGGGCATGGATCCCAGGGGCATCAAGGAGATCGTGATCGAGTTCGACAACGGCGACTCGGACGTGTTCAGGCCGAGGATCCGCGAGGTTTTCGGGTCCTACGAGCTGCACATGATGTCCACCTACCTCGACACGGTGGCCCACGACGCGCGTCAGACCGTCAGTTAGGGAGGAGACCATGCACGGCATACAGCGGGAGAGGCGGCATACCGGCAAGCAGCAGACGGGCGTGGGCGTGTCCAGGGTCGTGGTTCGCTACGCGGACGGCCGCGTGATGAACTTCGTGCCAGACGCCAAGCGACCCTCCTTCCACGAGGACGACGTGCTCGAGCTACAGAAGATCATAGACCGCGCCTCCTCCACCGCGGAGTGGGCCGACATCAACACCAGGCTGGGGTTCTAGGCCGGCTACCGCCCCGGGGCATCGTCGCCGGGATCGACGACGTAGCGGTCGTAGTAATCTTCCTTGAGGTTGACGTTCTCGCCGGCCAACTCGCGCCGGCGGAGGTCCCACAAAACCTGCAGGTCGTGGTCTATCTGGGCTACCCTGCGCCCGTCACCGTCCTCCGTGTGGTGCGTGCCCTCGCGGGCGAGGATCTTCTCCCGCTCCCTGGAGAGTTTCTGAATTTCACCGATAATACCCTGTGCCATCGCTGCCTCCCGGCCTTCGCTCCCCCCGATTCTAGCCCACGGCGGCTGTTTGTCCCCGTGATCTACAATCCCTCCGACGACTACCGGAGGGAGAGCGTTGCTTGACCGGATCTACCACCTGGGGTACGCGGTTTACGATATCGAGGCCGCGGCCCGTTTCTACGAGGAGAACTTCGGCGCGCGCCTTTCCGAGCCGGAGGTGGTCGAGGATCAGGGCATCGTGGCGACCATGTTCGGGGTGGGGGAGTCCCGGATCGAGCTCGTCCAGCCCACCCGTCCCGACTCGCCGGTCGGCAAGTTCCTCGCCAGGCGCGGCGAGGGTTTCCACCACGTCGCGTTCGAGGTGGACGATCTGGAGGAGGCGCTAGCCGGTCTGAAGGCGAAGGGCGTCGAACTTATCGACGAGTCGCCCAGGATCGGAGCGGGCGGCACCAGGATGGCGTTCGTGCATCCGAAGGGCGCCTTCGGGGTGCTTACGGAGCTTGTAGAATTGCCCCCGACGCCAGGCTGACGGAGAGGACGCGCGATGGACGTGGAGAAGCGCCGGGGCGAATGCCAGGGCGAGCGCCGGGACGAACGGCGCACGGAGTCCGGCATCGAGGTGAAGCCCCTCTACGGCCCCCAGGACCTCGAAGGCTTCGAGTATTCGGAGAAGCTCGCGGACCCGGGACGGTACCCGTACACCCGGGGGCCGTATCCCTCGATGTACCGCGGAAGGCCCTGGACCATGCGCCAGTACGCCGGCTTCGGGACCGCCGGGGAGACCAACCGGCGCTTCAAATACCTCACCGAGAACGGACAGACCGGCCTCTCCGTCGCCTTCGACCTGCCGACCCAGATGGGCCGCGACTCGGACCACGAGCTCTCTTTAGGTGAGGTCGGCAAGGTCGGCGTCGCCATAGACTCCCTGCTCGACATGCGCGACCTCTTCGACGGCATCCCGCTTGGGGAAGTCTCGACCTCCATGACGATCAACTCGACCGCCTCGACCCTGCTCCTCCTCTACTCGCTCGTCGCCGAGGAGCAGGGTGTCGGGGCAGCGGACGTTACGGGGACGACCCAGAACGACATCCTCAAGGAATACCTGGCGCGGGGGACGTACATCTACCCGCCCGCTCCTTCCATGAGGATCACCACGGACCTCTTCGCCTACTGCGCGAAGGAGTTGCCACGGTGGAACACGATAAGCATAAGCGGCTACCACATCCGCGAGGCGGGCTCGACCGCCGTGCAGGAGCTCGCCTTCACCCTCTCGAACGCCATCGCCTACGTCGAGGCCGCCACGAAGGCGGGCCTCGAAGTGGACGAGTTCGCCCCCAGGCTCTCCTTTTTCTTCAACGCCCACAACGACCTCTTCCAGGAGATCGCCAAGTACCGGGCGGCGAGGAGGATGTGGGCCCGCATCATGAAAGACCGCTTCGGGGCCACCGATGAGCGGAGCCTCAAGCTCCGCTTTCACACCCAGACGGCAGGGTCCTCGCTCACGGCCCAGCAGGCCGAGAACAACATCGTGCGCACGACCGTGCAGGCCATGTCCGCCGTGCTCGGCGGGACCCAGAGTTTGCACACCAACGCCTTTGACGAGGCGCTGGCGCTTCCGACCGAGCGCAGCGCCAGGATCGCGCTAAGGACCCAGCAGATCCTGGCCCACGAGGGCGGCCTGACCGACACCGCCGACCCTTTAGCCGGCTCGTACTTCGTCGAGTCCCTTACCGACGCCGTCGAGGAGGAGGCGTGGGAGTACATAAGGCGGATAGACGACCTCGGCGGCTCGGTGAGCGCCATCGAGGAGCGGTTCATGCAGGCCGAGATCGAAGACGCCGCCTACGCCCACCAGCGCGCGGTCGAGCGGGAGGACCGCATAATCGTCGGCGTCAACCGCCACGAGTCTAGCGAAGCTGGCGACCCGGACATGGACCTCCACACGGTCGACGAGTCTATCCGCGAGACTCAAGAGGCCCGCCTCGCCGGGCTGAAGGAGAGCCGCGACAATGCCGCCGTCAGACGGGCGCTCGACCACCTGACGCGCGGCGCGGAGGGCTCGGAGAACCTCCTGTACCCGATGAAAGAGGCTCTCGGCGAGCTCGCCACGGTGGGCGAGGTCTCGGATGCCTTGCGGGGGGTCTTTGGCCAGTACAGGCCCTAGAGACTCCGGGCCGCGGGACGTGTACACCTTCACGTTTGTCCGGGCGTCCGGCGGGTACATTATTCCGTACACTTTCTAGTAACCACGACAAGGCAAACCCGCCGTGAGGCGGGGACGCAAAGCTACGGGCCTCGGGTAAGAGGTAGCCGGGTCGCCGAAGGAGAGTCTCATGTCTGTTTCCCAGAGGGTAAGCCTGTTAGCCGGCGTCTTTACGGCGACGCTCGCCGCGTTCGTAGTCTTACAGGGGGCGACCCAGGAAGCCCAGACCCAGCCGGTGGGCGAAGAGCCGACGTACCAGGAAGGCTCCGGTCGGGCGTTCGCGCCGGGTGAGATCATAGTCGTCCTCGAAGAGCCCGCCGGGCAGGCAGACCTGCGCGCACTCAACGAGCAGACCGACGCGACCATCGAAGAAGACCTCCCCCGCAGCGACGTGAACGTCGTGGACCTGCCGCGGGACCTGAGCGTCGCCGAGGGCGTGCGGCAGTACGAGGACTCACCCGACGTCGCGTACGCCGAGCCGAACTTCAAGCTGCAGCCGACCGAGGTTCCGAACGACCCAAGGTTCGGTGAGCTGTGGGGCCTCGACAACACCGGTCAGACCGGCGGCACGGTCGACGCTGACGTGGACGCCCCCGAGGTTTGGGGCACGACCAAGGGCAGCCCCGAGATCGTGGTGGCCGTGATCGACGAGGGCATAGACGTCAACCATCCTGACTTGCGGGAAAACGTATGGATCAACCAGGAAGAAGCCTCCGGCATCGTGGGCAGAGACGATGACGGCAACGGCTACGTGGACGACGTCAACGGCTGGGACTTCGCCAACAATGATAGCACCGTCTACGACCCCGACCCTCTTAATGGCGGCAAGGGCGATGAGCACGGCACCCACGTCGCCGGCACCATCGCCGCCGTCGGCAACAACGGCGTCGGCATCACGGGGGTCAACTGGGATACCCAGGTCGCCGCGCTCAAGTTTCTCGGCCCTGACGTCGGGTACACTTCCGACGCCATAGAAGCTATCAACTACGCCGTCCGCGAGCGTATGCCTATCTCGAACAACTCCTGGGGCGGGGGCGACTCCAGCCGGTCGCTCAAGGACGCTATAGCGAGGGCCGACGCGCAGGGCCACCTGTTCGTCGCAGCGGCCGGCAACGGTGGCAAGGACGGCGTTGGGGACAACAACGACACCACCCCGCACTATCCGTCCAGCTACGACGTGCCGAACGTAGTCTCCGTGGCCGCCACGGGCCACACGGACAGGCTCGCCTCGTTCTCCAACTTCGGGTCAAGCACGGTCGACCTGGCGGCGCCCGGCGTCGGCATCCTGAGCACGTTGCCGGGAGGGTACGGCAAGTACAGCGGCACCTCGATGGCGACCCCGCACGTCGCCGGGATGGCGGCCCTGATCAAGAGCGAGGACCCGGGCCTGGACGACGGTCAGATCAAGGCCCAGATCCTGCAGTACGTGGACGAGAAGGCGAGCCTCGAAGGTAAGGTCGCTACTGGAGGCCGGCTGAACGCGGTCAAGTCCGTGACGGAGAACGTCGACATAGCCCCGCCATCCGTGACCAGCCCGAAGCCCGCGCCGCGCTCCAACGTACGTGACCGCACGCCGAAGATCTCGGCCGTCGTCACGGACAACCGAACCGACCTGGGCCAACCCAACATCGACCTCTACCTCGACGGGAAAAAGCGGGCGGCCGCCGAGTACGACGCGGGGGCCGACCGCCTGACTTTCATCGCCCCGAAGCTCTCCTACGGTGGCCACAAGGTCAAGGTGGTGGCCACGGATGAGGCTGGTAACACCAGGACGAAGAGTTGGAGCTTCAAGGTAGTCAGGTAGCACCAGAGAACCATCCGAGGCGCGCTCGAGGGCCGGGCAGAGGCCTTAACCCTCGTTGCCACATAAGATAGCTGGCGACAGGCTCCAGGCGTCCGTGGCCGCGGGGGCCTATGGTAAGATTGCCCGGAAATGGGGGGATTTTGTGTTCCTCCTCGTGCACCGATTCGAGGTCGCGGGCGTCCGCCCGCAGGAGGTTGGCAGACGTGGTTGATTGGTTCCGCAGACGCTCCGGTAATGGCCGGCCATCGCCGGGAGAGACAGGTGAGACCGAAGCGCTCGACGTCTCGGGCGAGACGGCGGGGGAGCTGGTCGACCGGACGCCCCAGCCAGAAGAGCCCGCCGATGGGTTCTCAGAGGCCGGCATCAGGGAAGCCTTGAGGGACGTGCGGGACCCCGAGATAGGGCGTGATCTGATCTCTCTGAACATGATCCGGAACGTAGACATCCAGGGCTCCGGCGTGACCATCGGTGTGGCGCTCACCACGGCCGGCTGCCCGATGAAGCACCGCATCACGACCGACGTGCGGGACCGGGTCATGATGATAGAGGGAGTTCAGAGCGTCGAGGTCGACTTCGGCGTCATGACCGAGGATGACCGCCAAAACCTGATGACGAGCCTGCACGGCGGACCATCGGAGTTGGCCCCGGCCTTCAGGGACGAGTCCAGAACCCGCATCATCGCCGTCGTCTCCGGCAAGGGCGGCGTCGGCAAGAGCACCGTCGCCGTCAACCTCGCCGCCGCTCTCGACCGGGCCGGAAAGTCCGTGGAGATACTCGACGCCGACGTCCACGGCTCCTCCATCCCCGTCATGCTCGGCTCCACGGAGAAGCCGAACGTGGTAGGCGGTGTGATCTTCCCGATAGAGTCCGAGACGGGCCTGAAGTTCATCTCCATGGGCAACTTCGTGAACGAGGGGCAGGCGATCATCTGGCGCGCGCCGATCGTGAACAAG
>CADCUT010000093.1 GCA_902805975.1 uncultured Rubrobacteraceae bacterium
ACATAGACATGTACTGGGAGTACACGGGGACCATCTGGATCAACCACCTCGGCAACACCAAGCCGATCCCCGACCCCCAGAGGCAGTACGACGAGGCCGCGAAGGCCGACATGGAGGAGAACCAGCTCAAGCTGCTCGACCCGGCCCCGTTTAACAACACCTACGCGCTCGCGATCCGCGACGAGGCCGCCGAGGACGTCGGCGTCGAGAAGCTCTCCGACCTCAAGACCCTCGTCGAGGAGAACCCCGAGGAGGCGACGGTCTGCGTGGAGAGCGAGTTCAACTCCCGCGACGACGGCCTGCCGGGCATGCAGGAGGAGTACGGCTTCCAGTTCCCGAAGGACAACATCTCGCTCTTCGACACCGGCGTCGTCTACCAGCGCACCGACAAGGGCGACCCCTGCAACTTCGGCGAGGTGTTCGTCACCGACGGTCGTATCTCCGCCCTCGGCCTCACGGTCGTCGAGGACGACAAGAACTTCTTCCCGATCTACAACCCCGCCCTCGAGGTCCGCAAGGAGACCTACGACGAGTACGGCGAGCAGCTCGACCAGGTCTTCGGCCCGATAGCCGAGGCGCTGAACACGAAGACGATGACCGACATGAACGCCAGGGTGGACGTCGACGGCGAACTCCCAGAGGACGTGGCCGAAGACTTCCTCTCCGAGAACGGCTTTGTAGAGTAACCGAACCCGACTCTCTTCCTAAGCCCGGGGGTTCGCGCCCCCGGGCTTTTTCGTGCCCGGAGGCGCGGCGCCAGAGCCGGGATCGTGTTAGCTTGAAAACCGTCAGAGAGGAGGACCAGAGACCGTGTACCTATCCCGCCACCGCACCGCCGGCGGCCCCCGCTGGGCCCTGGACGGACGCCAACTGCCCCAGGACTTTACCCTCGACCGGCTGCTGGAAGGTCCAGCCGCGGAGACCCAAGCCGCCCTCGAAGGCCCAGAGGACGCCGCAGAAGGCCCGCTGCTACCCCCGGTGGAGCCCTACCAGGAGGTCTGGGCGAGCGGGGTGACGTACGAGAGGAGCCGCGAGGCCCGCGAGCACGAGTCGGCCGACGCGGACGCCTACGCGAGGGTCTACGAGGCGGAACGGCCGGAGCTCTTCTTCAAAGCCCACGGCTGGCGGGTAGTCGGCCACGGGGATGCCGTGCGCGTCAGGAAAGATAGCCGCTGGAACGTGCCGGAGCCGGAGCTCGTGCTCGTCCTGAACAACCGGATGGAGATCGTCGGCTTTACCGCCGGCAACGACGTCTCATCCAGGGACATCGAGGGCGAGAACCCGCTCTACCTGCCGCAGGCCAAGGTCTACGACGGCTCGTGCTCCCTTGGCCCCGGCATCGTGCTCACGGGCCCGGACGGGATGCGAAACCTCCCCATCCGGCTGCGCGTCTCCCAGGACGGCGCGGCCATCTTCGACGGGGAGGTCTCAACCTCGCGCATGAAGCGCTCCTTCGAGGAGCTCGCGGGGTACCTGGGCAGGGAGCTGACCCTGCCCTCCGGCGCCTTCCTGATGACGGGCACGGGCATCGTGCCGCCCGACGAGTTCACGCTGACGCCGGGGGACCGGGTCGAGGTCTCCGTCGGGGAGCTCGTGCTCGAGAACGACGTTACGGGGTAACGGGCCAGGAGATAAGACGCGCGGGAATCGGGTAGAGAAGAGAGAGGCGTTTCACCACCATATACGGAGGAAGCCATGATCGAATCCCAGACCGAAGCCCTGAACTTTATCGGCGGCAGGTGGGTCCCGGCCGACTCGGGCGAGACAGAGGACGTCGTCAACCCCTCCAACCCGTCCGAGATCCTCGGCACGACGCCGAAGTCCGACACGGCCGAGACCGGGAGGGCCATCGAGGCCGCAGCCCAAGCTCTCCCGGAGTGGAAGGCCACGCTTCCCGCCTCCCGCGGCGCCATCCTGATGGAGGCAGCGAACGTCATCGAGTCCAGGGAGGACGAGCTCGCCACGCTCATGGCCCGCGAGGCCGGCAAGCCGATGAAAGAGGCCCGAATGGAGGTCGGCCGCGCGGCGTCCATCTTCCGCTACTACGGCTCCGAGGGCTGGCGCCTCGACGGCATCAACCCGCCCTCCGCCCGCCCCGGCGTCACCCACGCCTCGATGAGGGAGCCCTTGGGCGTCGTCGGCCTCATAACGCCGTGGAACTTCCCGCTCGCGATACCGGCCTGGAAGATGGCCCCGGCGCTCATCTGCGGCAACACCATCGTCATCAAGCCGGCCCCCAACGCCTCCCTGAACGCCGCCGCCCTCATAGGCATCCTCTCCGAAGCGGGGCTCCCCGACGGCGTCGTGAACATGGTGACGGGCCCGGGCTCCACAGTGGGCGACGCGCTCGTGACCGACCCGCGGGTCAAGGGCCTCTCCTTCACCGGCTCTACCCGCACGGGCCTCGGCATCCAGGGCCGGGCCGTGGGCAAGAAGGTCCAGCTCGAGATGGGCGGCAAGAACCCGTTCGTCGTCATGGAGGACGCCGACCTCCAGGACGCGGCGGCCAAGGTCTCCTTCTCCGCGTTCGGCTTCGCAGGCGAGAAGTGCACCGCAGCCAGCCGCGCCATCGTCGTGGAAGACGTCTACGACGAGTTCATCGAAGAGCTCAAAACCGCCGCACAGGCGATGAAGGTCGGCGACCCGATGGACGAGGAGGTGGCCATAGGCCCCGTGGTCAACAAGAACCAGTACGGCAGCATCCTGGAAGCCCTCGAAACCGCCAAGGGCGAGGGCAGGGTCGTTCTCGAGGGCGGGGCTACGGGTCCCGAGGACGAGGGGTACTTCATCTCCCCGGCCATCGTGGCGGACGTGGACAACTCATCCGAGACGGCGCAGGAGGAGATCTTCGGCCCCGTGCTGGCGGTCATAAAGGCCCGCGACTTCGACCACGCGGTTACGCTCGCCAACGACACCCGCTACGGCCTCACCGCCGGCATAGCCACGAAGTCCCTGCGCTACGCCCACGAGTTCATGGCCCGCTCGGAGACGGGCCTCGTCAACGTGAACCTGCCGACCGCGGGGCTAGAGTTCCAGGTGCCTTTCGGGGGCAACAAGGAGTCGGGCGTCGGAGGTAGGGAGCAGGGCCCGGCGGCTCTCGACTTCTACTCGGCCTGGAAGACCGTCTCCGTCCTGCCGCTGTAGGGGGACCTGGGGCCGTGCGCGCGACCGGCTTCACGCACGTCAGCATCAGCGCCCGGGATCTGGACGAGTCGGTCCGGTTCTACAGAGACTTCTTCGGCATGGAGGAGGTCCCCTCGCCGGACTTCTCCGGTCCGGTGCGCTGGTTGCGGGTCGGCGGCCTGCAACTCCACCTCTTCCTGGACAGAGGTCCGGCGCCCACCAGGCATCACTTCGCCCTCGACGTGGACGACTTCGAGGAGGCGTACAAAAAGGCGCGAAAGACGGGGGCGCAGGTGGCGTCGGGCAACTACTCGACCGTCAGGGAATTGCCTGACGGGGCGGTGCAGATGTACATAAACGACCCGGCCGGTAATCTCGTCGAGATCAACTGGCCCGACGTGAACACCCTCGACCGGGGGCTTATCCCGGATATCCGGCGGGTCGGCGGCCCCCCCGACGCCGCGCTGTACATACGGCCGGAGGGGGACGCTGGCTAGGCGGGCGAGGCCAGCGACCCTCCGGTGTTCCCGGCGACCCGCACGACAAGAATCGTCTCGAAGCCGAAGTGGACGAGGTAGCTGTGGTTGGACGTTCGAGCTTTGCTCGCGTCAGCGCGTGTGAAGGGTTCTCGAAAGTCCGACCGCTAACCGGGTTTGTCGCTGTCTCCGTTGCTCGGGCCCGCTCCGTCGCAGACGACCACCGCGTACTTCGCGTCATCATCCGCCTCGATCCTTAACCTGAGGGTGCCGCCCCTAGCGTACTCGCCGCCGCCGGCGCTCTCGCCCGCAGAGGAGGGTCCATCCGTGCCGTACGGGGCGTCCCCCTCCCCGTTCAGCACCGTCAGCTTGATGGTACCGTAGCCCGCCGAGGCGTACTCGTAGCCCCAGTACCCGGTCGCTTCAAAGGCCGGCGTCGTAAGATCACCACCGCCCTCGAAGGTAGCCAACTCCTGGTCCAGGTACCCCGGGCAGGACGGTCGTTCCGGAGGAGCCACCGCCCGGGCCTCCTGCGACACCGGCGGCAGCGTCGCCTGGACCGCGACAGCAGCGACCGCCGCGAAAAAGACTAGACCGAGCGCCCTGGCGCCCGCCCGCGGGATACGTGCGGGAGCCTCGCCGCGGACAACGCCGAGTTTCGGCGGGTCCCCGGTCACCGAGACGGCAATCGCCGCGATCGCCAAGGGGACCGCGGCGGCCAGGTAGAGGAGGTTGCCGACGGACATCAGGTCGTCGCCCGATAGCAGGAAGTACCAACCGTATAACAGGAGAAAAGCCAGGGCGAAGGCCACGAGCACGTTGCGGAGCAGGCGTCGCGGGTCGCTCCCGAGGGCGCCCCAGGCGACCCACCCGGCCACGGCGAGCTGCAAGGGTAGCACCAGCGGGAGTACCCCGACGTTCCAATCGGGAGCGTAGCGGATGGCCGAGATCGCCCACCCGGCCACGTGGGCTACGACGGCGCCGGTGGTCAGTGCGGCCCCGGCGATGGCGACCAGGCGGCCGAAGGCTGACATCACCGTGACGGCCCAGAAGCGTGCCATAATGGGAGCATTCTACGCCGTTCACCGGACCACCGACAGCCTCGCGGTCCCGCAAGTCCGAGACCTGTTGCCGAACGTCTGGGAAAACCGTCCGGTTCGCTGACGGCGGTGCCAGCCGTGCCCCGAATTCGCCGCGCAACGCCCGCCCGCGCAGGGCGCCGGACACCAACCGGCGGCCCCTACATCGAGACGCCGAGAAGCCCCCGGGTGAACTGGAAGTCCGTGTTGTTGGCCGCGAAGAGCTTCGGCGTGTATTCGCGGGAGGCGGCCGCAGCCAAGGTTTCGAGGGTCTTCTGAGTCCAGGTGTCCGGAGTTCCGTCCAGAAGCGTGTCGAGGTCGTCGGCGTGGCGGCGGACGGTCTCGGGGTCCGAGGAGGCCTGGAGGAGTGGGATCATACGGTGCGCCTGCAACGGCCGGCCCGCGACGTGCGCCAGCATGATCTCCACGCCCGTCGCCCCGAGCCCCGTGGCCGTCTCGATCCAGTGGTCCGTCGGCGCCTCCATGACGTGAAATCCTGGCCTCTCGAAGGCCTGCCCGTAAGCTAGGGTGCTCCGTACGGGATGATCCCCGAGAACCTCGTTCAGGTAGACCCCGGAGCCCAGAACCGCCGCCGTCCGGGGCACGACGACCGTGCCGCCCGCGCCGACGACGGCGAGCGTCGTCTCGGCGAGGCTGCGCGCCGCCTCGTCGGGCAGGGGGCCCGCGGCGTGGAGGCCGAGCCGCAAGTGTCCGGGGCCTGCCGTCTCGCGCTCCAGGTCTTCTGAAGCCTCCAGGTTCTCAGAGAACCAGGCCTCGACCTTCTCGACCACGCTCTCTATCCCGCCGTCCAGTTGGACGCTGGCCCAGCCGAAGTGGTCCCGGTCGAGGCCGCGTTCGGCGAGGCGGTTCTCGAAATAGTCGTTGTGGGTCTTCTCGCAGCCGTGTTCGAGCAGGAGGGCGAGCCTGACGGTGGGGTTGGCGAGGTAGCCGAGCACGGTTCGCGAGTAGATGGCCTCGGCGGAGCCGGCCGAGACGCCGCAGCCCTCGGTGTGCGGGAGGGCGACGAAGCGCGTCACCTTGTTACGGGCGAAGCCGGCGTCGCCCTCGTTCAGGCGGTTGGCTATGCGGCGGGCGATCTGGCCCGAGCAAAGACTCGTCGGCATCACGAGCCCGACCTGGTCTGTCACCAACCCGCGCTCCGCCCTTATCGCCTCGAAGGCGAACTCGACCTCCGGGGCGGCGTCCCTCACGGGCAACGGCCGGCCGTCGGGCTCGGGGGTGTTCTCCAGCTCCCCCAACATCTCCGGCCCCGTCTGCTTCCAATCGCGCCAGATGGAGACCTGGGCGTGGCCGGCCCGCTCGCCGACGGTCTTCTCGCCGGAGGCGGCCGTCACGGTCCGCTCGAACATCTCCCGCCCGAGGTCGTCCATCGGGATGCCGTCGAGGTAGGCGCCGGCGTTCACGTCCATGTCTTTTGAGAGCAGGTCGTAGCGGCCGGTGGTTGTGACGACTTTAATGGTCGGGACGAAGGGGAAGTTGGTGATGGAGCCGTTGCCGGTGGTGAAGAAGATCATGTTCGCCCCAGAGGCGACCTGCCCGGCGACGCTCTCCAGGTCGTTGCCGGGGCTGTCCATGAAGTAGAAGCCGCCCCCGTCCATCCTCTCCGCGTACTCTATAACGCGGTCTATCCGTACCTCGGGGTCCTTCTTCCGCGCGGCCCCGATGGACTTTATGGAGATGTTGTAGAGCCCGCGGAGGTTGTTGCCGCCGGAGGGGTTGTCCTCGGCCGTGTGCCCGTGCCAGCCTACACGCTCCTTGAACCGCTCGACCGTGGAGAGGAAGCGCCGGGCCGTCGCCGCGTCCTTCACGTTCTCAAGGACGTAGCGCTCGGCCCCTATAAGCTCGTCCGTCTCCGCTAGATTGGCCGCCCCGCCGTTCTTCACGACCTCCCTTGAGACCCACCCGACCAGCGGGTTCGCCGAGACGCCCGAGAAAGCGTCGGACCCACCGCACTGGAGGCCTATCTTCAGCCCCGAGAGCGGCTCCTCCGTGCGCCGGACGGCGTTGACCGCCTCCATCCACCCCATCACGTGTGCTTTGGCCCGCTCGAGGTCCGCCCGGAAGCTCCCCTCGAGGCTCATGAACTCGTGCGGCACGTCGTCTAGAGGATAGTCGTGCTCTTCGGCGTAGCGGAGAAGCGCCCCGTTCGCGACCGCCCCCTCCTCACCGCCGTCGATGGCGAGCACCGCCCCGACGTTCGGGTTGACCATGAAGCCGCAGAGGGTGCGCAGCAGGAGGTCCAGGTTGTTCGGCGTCCGGCCCTCGCCACCCTCCGTGTGGGCGACGCAGACGATGCCGTCGACGTTCTCGTAGGCGTCCGAGACGCCGTTCATCTCCCATTCGAGCGCCCGCACGAAGCCCGTGAGCCGCGAGTTCACGCCGAGCACGACGACGTAGTTGCGCGTCCCGACGCCGCGCCCCCCGCCGCGCCGGTAGCCCGCAAAGGTGCGCGGCTCGTCGTAAGGGGGCACCTGCGAGCCTGGGCGGAAGTCCCCTTCGTCCAGGACGTAGGGCTCGAGCTCGGCGTCGCGGAAGTTGGGCCCGTCGGGGAGGTTCAGGCCCGTCTTGCGGTAGCCGCCTGGCACCCTCCCCCCTCCCTGGTCCGAGGTCCCTTCCGGGTCTTCGCCCGGGGGCGTTGCCCCGAAGCGCTCGCGCAGGACGCCTAGGATCTTCTCGTTGCAGGCGTAATCCCCTGGCGAGATGTCCCCCAGAGCCCGCCCGAAAGGCAGCCCCCACGAGAGGAGGTCCCCGCCCTCTGGAATCTCTTCCAAGGCGAAGCGGTGGCCCTCGAGGACAGTGTGCGGCACCACGAATTCCGAGCCCTCGCGGGAGAAGCGGGTCCCCGCCTCCAGGCGGCGGGTCGCTATGGCGACGTTATCCCCCGGCGCGGGAAGCCTTCCAACCTCGTCGAAGTCGAAGCGGTCTCTGTTAGGGTTCACGTTGCCTCCCGTCGCTCTTCTGGACCGTCCGAATCAAGTCTACCGTAGAGCGTCCCGCCGTTGCGTCTGTGGCGGGCGCCGCGATCCACCGAGTTGGCTGAACCGGGCGCTATCCAAGAGCCCGGCCCGCTCGCAACATGGGATCCACGACCCTGGCTCGGCGGGATAAGCGCGCCCACGCTCGTCGTCGCGGGTCGGTATGACCGCATGGCCCCGGGCCAAGAGCGGAAGCTCCGAGAGGGCATACCGAACTCGGAGCTCGCCTTCTTCGAGGAGAGCTCCCACTACCCGTTCGCCGAAGAACGCGAATCCTTCCCTACCACGCTAGACGATTTCCCCTCCTGCGTGGAGGGCCAGATGAGGCCTTGATCCTCGTCCTCGCCTCGACGTGCGCCCCGTCGCCAGGTCGATCCCCGCCCCGTGCTATGGTGTTGGGCCGTTAATGGTGACGGAGGAGGATAGATGGAGACAAGAGCCGCGGTCGCGTTCGAGGCCGAGAAGCCGCTGAGCATAGAGACCGTAGACCTGGAAGATCCCAAAGAGGGCGAGGTCCTCATCGAGGTCAAGGCCACCGGGGTCTGCCACACAGACGCGTACACGCTCTCCGGGGCCGACCCCGAGGGACTCTTTCCGACCGTGATGGGCCACGAGGGGGCCGGGGTCGTCGTGGAGGTGGGGCCGGGGGTGAGGAGCCTCAAGGAGGGCGACCACGTCATCCCGCTCTACACCCCCGAGTGCCGGGAATGCGAATACTGCCTGAACCCGAAGACGAACCTGTGCCAGGCCATCAGGACGACACAGGGTAAGGGGTTCATGCCCGACGGGACGAGCCGGCTCTCGCTGAACGGGGACCCCTTGTACCATTACATGGGGACCTCGACGTTCTCCAACTACACCGTGCTGCCGGAGATAGCAGCGGCCAGGATCCGAGAGGACGCCCCCTTCGAGTCGGTCTGCTACATCGGCTGCGGCGTGACGACCGGCATCGGGGCCGTCGTCTTTACCGCCGGGGTCGAGCCCGGCTCGAACGTCGTCGTCTTCGGCCTCGGGGGTATAGGCCTGAACGTCGTACAGGGCGCGCGCATGGTCGGGGCGGACAAGATCGTGGGCGTCGACCTCAACCCCGCGAAGAAGTCGGTGGGCGAGCGGTACGGTATGACCCACTTCGTCAACCCGAACGAGGTCGAGGGGGATCTGGTTCCCTACCTGGTGGACCTGACCGGCGGCGGGGCGGACTACTCCTTCGAGTGCATCGGCAACGTGAACGTGATGCGCCAGGCGCTCGAGTGCGCGCATAAGGGTTGGGGGCAGTCGGTAATCATCGGGGTGGCGGGCTCTGGGGAGGAGATCTCGACGCGTCCTTTCCAGCTCGTCACCGGCAGGACGTGGAAGGGAAGCGCCTTCGGCGGGGCAAGGGGCAGGACGGACGTGCCGAAGATCGTGGACTGGTACATGGAGGGCAAGATCGAGGTCGACTCCATGATCACCCACACCATGCCCCTCGAGGAGATCAACACCGCCTTCGACCTGATGCACCGCGGCGAGTCCATCCGCAGCGTCGTGACGTTCTAGGGAGGCTTCAGGCATCAGGTTACAGGCTTCAGGTCATGTCGGCGGGCCGGGTGGCTCGCCGGCAAGGCTTGACCAAACAAGAGACTCTGGAAAGGGGCCATGACGACCATCGAGACCCGCAGCGAACATGCCAGCTTCGGCGGCAGGGCCGGCTTCTACTCTCACCGCTCGGAGGCCTGCGGCGGCGAGATGCGCTTCGCCGTCTACGTGCCTCCCCAGGCTGCGGAGGGGCCTGTGCCGGTCCTGTACTACCTGGCCGGCCTGACCTGCACAGAGGAGACCTTCATGATCAAGGGCGGGGCCCAACGCCTCGCCGCCGATCACGGCCTGATGCTGGTCTCCCCAGACACCAGCCCGCGCGACGCCGACCTACCCGGCGAAGATGACGACTGGGACTTCGGCACCGGCGCCGGCTTCTACGTGGACGCCACCGAGCAGCCCTGGTCCCGCCACTACAGGATGTACTCCTACGTCACGAGTGAGCTGCCGTCCGTCGTCGGGGAGAACTTCCCCGCCAGGCCTGATGCCCGCGGCGTCTTCGGGCACTCGATGGGGGGCCACGGCGCCCTCGTCTGCGCCCTCAAGAACCCCGACCTCTACGCTTCCGTCTCGGCCTTCGCCCCCATCTCCGCTCCGACCCGCGTCCCCTGGGGCGAGAAGGCTTTCGCCGGCTATCTAGGGCACGATAGGGCGGCCTGGAGGGCCTACGATACGAGCGAATTGGTGCGAGAGCATCCGTTTCCCGACGGACGGAATATCCTCGTGGACCAGGGCCTCTCCGACCAATTCCTCGAAGAACAGCTCCTACCCGAAGCCCTGGAAGAGGCGTGCGCCGAGGCCGGCCAGCCCTTGACCCTCAACCGCCGCGAGGGCTACGACCATTCGTACTACGCGATCTCCACCTTCATGGAGGACCACATCCGCCACCACGCCGCGGCCCTGAACCGGCCCTGATCCGGCCCCGGTGGCGCCTCACGCGGTCGGTTTCCCCCGGCCGGCGCGGAGGCGCACCGGTCCCCTTCTCCTGTGCACGGTCAGGTAGGAGAAGTCATCCGAGGCGCTTCGGGTGGCCCGCCGGGTCCCCTTGGGGGCGAGGACCAGGATCCCCGGCCCGAGGGCGTGCTCCCGGCCGTCCACCTTCACGCTCCCCGAGCCCGACACGCCTATAAAGAGGACGTCTACCTCCCCGTTGACGTGTTCCCCGACGCCCTCCCCGCGGGGGAAACGGACGAGGTTGGCGTTCAGGTCCCTTCCCTCGCGCTCCGTCCACACCGTCCCCGGCCCCCTGACGCTGGCGGAGATCCCCGCGAGGTCAACCGCCCCAACCCGCGGCCGAAGATCCCGCCCTTCCACACCCGACCCCCCGCGTAGCCGCCGACGCCCTGAACCACATATTGTTCCGTACGAAGCCCATCTACGCCGGTCGCAGGGCCTCGACGCGAGAGGCGAAACGTTCTATCTCTTCCGTTCCGTCCAGGGCGCCGAGCTCCAGATCGTAGCGGCGCTCCTCTCCCGGGGGGAGCTCGATCAGCTCCCCCCGCTCCCTGGCGTCGAGCCGTCCGGCGGTGCGGTTGGTGCCGGGCTCGACGCCGACGACGTAGGTCCCTTCGCCGAGCATCCGCCAGACGAAGTGGTGCGGGAGCTGGCCCCGGTTGTAGAGCTGGTAGAAGCCGAGGCCAGAGCGGCGGTTGGCTATGCCGACCGGCACGGTGCCGTCGCCTTCGGCGGCGAGGTCGTGCTCGAAGACCCGCTCCACGTAGCCCGCCTCGGGGGCATGGAACCTCCCGTAGCCCTCGGCCGGGTAGTCGCCGCGCGGCGAGACGCTGCGCGCGGGCGCCAGGAGTTCCGAGCCCTCGTCCACCACGGGCCAGCCGACGTTGACGTGGTAGAGGTACATGTGCGGCGTCGGGACGAAGCCCGCGTTCTCGACCCGGTCGTGGACCCCGAGGCGCGACTCACCCACCCTCGCCTCGACGCGCCGCCGGAGCACGAGGTTCTCGCCGAAGACGGCCGACTGCC
>CADCUT010000094.1 GCA_902805975.1 uncultured Rubrobacteraceae bacterium
GGGTGTCTGCCGGTTCGACGACGACGCGCCCGACGCCGAGCTCGGTGCGGGCGATCTGGGCCTGCAACGTAACGAGGCCCTGCCCGACCTCGGCCGCCGCCGTGTGGACCCGTACCAGGGGCCCGCCATCTTCTATGGAGAGGGTTACCCGCGCGGTCGAGTAGTCGTCAAAGCCCGCCGAGAAGCCGATGTTCTTGAACCCGACCGCGTAGCCGACGCCGCGCTTCACGTCCTCGCCGTGGGTCACGTTCGAGACGCCGCCCGGAAGCTCTCGCAGGTCGCGACCCTCTAGATCCCGTTCCTCGGGCATCGGGATGCTCTTTACTTTTTCGAGGATCTCACGCACCGGCGCCGGGTGCGGCACCTCCTGGCCGAACGGGAAGCGCATCCCGGGCTCGATGGCGTTCTTCAGACGCAGGTCTACGGGGTCCATCCCGAGCCCTTCGGCGAGCTTGTCCATCTGGGATTCGTGGGCGAAGCAGGCCTGGACGGCGCCGAAGCCGCGCATGGCGCCGCAGGGCGGGTTGTTCGTGTAGAGCATGTGGCTCGCTATCTCGGCGTTCGGCACGTCGTAGGGGCCGCAGGCAAAGGTCGCCGCGTTCAGGCAGACGGCGTTCGAGCTCGAGGCGTACGCGCCGCCGTCGAAAACGAGGTCGGCCTTTACGTAGACGAGTTTCCCCTCACGTGTCGCGCCGTGTTCGAAGCGCATCCTGCACGGGTGGCGGTGGACGTGGCCGTAGAAGGACTCCTCGCGGTTGTAGACCATGCGCACGGGGCGGCCCGTTTGGAGGGCGAGCATGCAGGAGTGGATCTGCATCGAGAGGTCCTCCCGCCCCCCGAACGCGCCCCCGACGCCAGAGAGGGTGAGCCGCACCTGCTCGGGCGCGAGCCCCAGCGACTCGGCCACCTGGTCGCGGTCTATGTGCAGCCACTGGGTCGAGATGTACAGGTCGACCCCGCCCTGCCCGTCCGGTACCGCGAGCCCTGACTCGGGGCCGAGAAATGCCTGGTCCTGCATCCCGACCTCGTACTCGCCGGTGACGACGACGTCGGCGGTGGCGGCTGCCGGTTCGCCGTGGAGCACCTTGACGCGCCGGAGCACGTTGCCGGAGAGGTGGAGCCTCGGGGCGTCCTCGCGCATGGCCGCCTCGGCGCTCGTCACGGGGGCTAAGACCTCGTACTCGACCCTTATCTTCTCCAGCGCGCGCCGCGCCGTCTCGGGATGGTCGGCGGCGACGACGGCGACGGGCTCGCCCTGGTAGCGCACCTTCTCCCAGGCGAGCACGGGCTGGTCCGGTATCTCCATACCGTAGACCTTGCGTCCCGGCACGCTCTCGTGGGTCAGGACCGCGTGGACGCCCTCCATCTCTTCGGCGTCCGTGGTGTCGAGGTGCCGGATCTCGGCGTGCGGGTGCGGGCTTCGGAGCGTCGCACCGTGGAGCATCCCGTCCATCCACAGGTCGGACGAGTACTCGAACTCGCCCCTCACCTTCGGGACGCCGTCGATGCGCGCGCTCTCCTCGCCGATCCTGCCGGGCCTCTGCACGGGCGCCCGCGGTCGGGCCGGGGCCTGCGG
>CADCUT010000095.1 GCA_902805975.1 uncultured Rubrobacteraceae bacterium
CGGCGGCGTTGGCGCTGGCCACGATCGTGTTGCTCGCGGCGGTGGTGGCGTTGTCCGCCCTGCTCATCACGTCCCCGCAAGCGGTGGCCCCCGCAAGCGGCAGTGTCGGCGAGAACCCCCCGGTCATAGGCGCCGGAGGCGAACACTACGGGGACGACTGGAACAATTACGGACACGACTTTGATCAACCAAGACCCGCTCAAACTGGCCTCAGTTCGGGGAGCCCGGCTACCTACAACGCTACGAACGACGACGACCCCAGTGAGCGCCACGCCGAAGTGGTCGCGCGCTTGGGCGGAGGCCGCATTCGCTAGTCGTAGCATCTCTGAGATCCGGGGTGAAACAAGAGCAACAGAGGAAAGGACGATACGCATGAGCATTACTTCGCACCGCACCCTGATGGTGTGCGTGCTGGCGGGCGCCCTCGCGCTGGCCGTCGCGCTGGTGGCGGCCAAGGACGTCTCGGCGGCCCCGTCCCCGGCGCACGCCGGTGGAGCCGCGCAGATCTCGGGGGTCGGCGTTTATGCCGAAGGGGAGGACTGTGCTAACCCCGGAGGTGCGGACGCCGACTATGCCCTCGTCATGACTGGGGACTTGGAAGGCTGTCTGTACACGTTCGTCGAGACCGCAGTAAGCTCGCCCAGCGGGACCTACCGAGAGACGGGAACAGAGCTCTTCGTTGCCTCGGATGGATCCGGCACGTTCGAAACGACCTACCGGTTCGAGGCGAAGTACGAGGATGTGGACGACCCGGCCACGGAGATCTTTGGGCGTTGCCAACATCCCATCGTGAGGGGCAGCGGCACGGGCGTTTTCGAGGGTGTAACCGGGCGCCTCGACTTCAAGGACGTCATCGAAGCGGGAGAGGCCCCCTATTTCCCCTACAGAGGCCACCTACGCTGGTAAGGCCCCCCGAGCCTCGATAGACGCGCAAGACAACGGGTCGGGTCTCGTTTTCGTAACGGGACCCGCCCCCGATCAAAGGGGTTGAGCGATGAGGAAAGCGGTGCTGCTGGCGGCGACGATGGCCATCGTGGCGGCGCTGGCGGCGGGGATGGCCTCCGCCGACCCGGTGAACAGCAAGAACGTCCAGTTCTACGAGCTCGACTGCGGCGGCGAAAAGGTCACGGTCTCGACGATCTTCAACAACAACTCGATCGTCGTCCACGAGGTCGGCACCACGGGCAACTTCGTGGCCACGCGCATAGAGGGCACCTTCACCTTCACCGACCCGGAGACCGAGAAGATCGTAGAGGAGCCGTTCGTGGCTCCCGTAGGCAAGGGCAAGAAGAAGGGCCTCGGGGGCAGCCTGACCACCTGCACGACCACCGACACCTTCGAGGACCCCGAGGTGGGGGCGGTCGACGTGGACCTTACGGTGACCGGCTTCTTCACCCCACGCAAGGGCTAACGGAGGGCCGGAAGTTGGGGCAGGCAGTGGTGCGACCGGCTGCCCCGAAGACCCGTCCGATGGACCAGCACCCAGCGTCGAGGGCGGCAAGCAGGCAGGATCGGGCGGGTACCTCGCCTGTTTCACTAGCCTTCCTCGAGAGCCATTG
>CADCUT010000096.1 GCA_902805975.1 uncultured Rubrobacteraceae bacterium
TCGAATCGGGTCCTGAATCGGGCTCCGAAGAGATTCAGGAGGGGCCGGAGGAACCCCGGTCGGCCGCTTCTTGACGCTAAAGACCCACTGCTGAGAAACCTTCAGCTATTTTTCAAACAGTCTCGGAAGGATGATTCTCGGAAGTTCGGGATCTGGTCTACGACGAGCTACGCAGGTGCTCCTCTATGAGGCGGGCGTGAGCTAGGTCCTTGGGCCGCCCGTGGGAGAGCTTGAAGGCCAGCACGTCCTCCAGCCGAGCGAAGGGCAGCCCGCCTACCACCTCCGCCCGGTCCACGAGCGCGTCTACGTCCCACCCCAGCCAGCCGCCGAACACCTCGATGTCGCCGCCCCCGAGCCGCACGACCGGGTCGCCGCCGGGAGCCAAGTCCGACAGTCCGAGCGCTCTCGCCCTCTCCCAAGCGGCCCCGCGGGCCACCACGTCGAGGTCGCCGATCTCCCGTATGAGACCGCGCGCGGCGAGCGGGCCGCTGCCGAAGACCGCATAGTCCCCTTCGGGCAGCCCGAGCGCCTTCAGCCGGCCGAAGAGTTCCTCCGCCGATCCCTCCGCCATACGAGCAGCCTAGCACGACGGTCCTCCGATCCCATTCAACCGAGTGCGTGGAAGAAGGGTTCTGCGAACTTCGCGCTGAGGGGGTTCTCGGTAGTCCGGGTATCCGTGTCGGTGGATACAGGACTGCATATTCCGGGCCAATCTTGTCCGACCGCGCCGTACATTGTGTCCCATCGCACCTTAAGCGGGCTTACGCTTGCACGGCTTGGGGTAGACTGTCATCTAACAATTTAGTAGAGGCGTAGAACCCCGTACTGCAAGAAGATTGGGCACCAAGAACGGGGGAGCCAGTGGTGCAACCGGCTACCGAAGACAGAGATACAGTTTTGGGGCCGGTTCTCTCTTTGCGGGCCACCCCCCGATAAAGAAGGGTGCACGCGGATGAGACGGACCGTTCTGCTGCTGGCGGTGATGGCCCTAGCGATGCTTTTGGCGAGCGGGGCAGCGCTGGCCGCCACGTCCGTGAGCGGCACGCCTGACGGGGGCACCGTCCAGACCGACGGGCGGGTGTCGGCCGTGCTGGTGTCGGGCGGCAGGGTCTACCTAGGCGGCTCCTTCACCCGCGTCGACGGCGTAGAACGCAACCGCTTGGCCGCCGTGGACGCCGAGACCGGCAAGCTCACCAACTGGAACCCCAACGCAAACGGCAGCGTCCGCTCACTCGCCCTTTCCGCGGACGGCACTCGCGTCTACGCTGGGGGGACCTTCACCGGCATCGGCGGCACCTACCGCGGGCGCCTCGCCGCCGTAGACGCCGCAACCGGCGCGCTGGACCCGGCGTGGAAGCCCGGGACGGCCAACTCCACGGTGCGCGCCATAGCCGTCTCGGGCAACCGCGTCTACCTGGGCGGAGACTTCACGTCCGTCAGGGGGACGAGCCGCGCGCGCCTGGCCCTGGTCGACGGGACCACGGGCGCCCTGGACCCCAACTGGACGCCGAGCGCGGACGCCACCGTCCTGGCGCTGGGCACCTCCCCCG
>CADCUT010000097.1 GCA_902805975.1 uncultured Rubrobacteraceae bacterium
CGACGCTGCCGAAGTTGCCCTGGCCGTCGACGAGCGGGTAGCGCATCGAGAAGTCCTGGGCGAGCCTGGTCAGCGTGTCGTAGACGGCCGAGTCGCCGTGCGGGTGGTACTTACCGATGACCTCGCCGACGACCGTGGCGCTCTTGCGGTAGGGCCGGTTCGGCTGGAGGCCGACGTCGTGCATGGCGTAGAGGACGCGGCGGTGGACCGGCTTCAGGCCGTCCCGGACGTCCGGTAGGGCGCGAGAGACGATCACGCTCATCGCGTAGGAGAGGAACGAGTCTTTTATCTCGTCCTCTATGTTGTGGGGTTTTATGTTTCCCGAGAAAGTGTCAAGCATCTGGGTCCCTCGTTATGTCGCCTGTGATGTTCAGGTATGCCTCCCCCGCCATCTCCGCGCCGTTGCTACGCATCCAGGTTCTTGACCTCGCGGGCGTTGTCCTCGATAAACCGCTTGCGCGGCTCGACCTTGTCGCCCATGAGGTCCGTGAACAGCTCGTCCGCCACCGCGGCCGACTCGACCGTTACCTGAAGCAGCGTCCGGTTCTGCGGGTTCATCGTGGTCTCCCAGAGCTGGATCGGGTTCATCTCCCCGAGCCCCTTGAAGCGGCCGATGTTGGCGTTGCCGTTGGCGCCCAGGCGCGTCAGCGTCTCCTGAAGCTCGCGGTCGTTGTAGACGTAGTAGTCCTTGCGCTGGTGCGTGATCTTGTACAGGGGCGGCTGCGCGATGTACACGTACCCCGCCTCGATAAGCTCCGGCATGTTCCTGAACAAGAACGTCAGGACCAGCGTCCTGATGTGGCTGCCGTCCACGTCGGCGTCGGTCATGAGCACGATCTTGTTGTAGCGCGCCCCTTCGATGTTGAAGCTGTCCCCGACCCCGGCCCCGATAGCACTGATCATCGCCTGTATCTCGATGTTGGAGAGGACCTTGTTTATGTTCGCCTTCTCGACGTTCAGGATCTTGCCGCGCAAGGGCAGGATGGCCTGGAAGTTCCTCTCCCGCCCCTGCTTGGCAGACCCGCCCGCCGAGTCCCCCTCGACGATGTACAGCTCGCTCCTGGCCGGGTCCTTGGACGAGCAATCCGCCAGCTTGCCCGGCAGCGTCGTGCTCTCCAGGTAGCCCTTGCGCATCTTGTCCCGGATCGTGCGGGCCGCGAGCCGCGCCCTCGCGGCCTGAAGCGCCTTGCCTATGATCGCCTTTGCCTCGGCCGGACGCTCCTCCAGAAACTCGGCCAGGAACTTGTTCGTGGCGCTCTCCACCAGGCCCTTGACCTCGGTGTTCCCGAGCTTGGTCTTTGTCTGCCCCTCGAACTGCGGCTCGCCGAGCTTTACCGAGATGACGGCCGCGAGCCCCTCGCGAATGTCGTCGCCGGTGAGGCTCTCCTCTTTCTCCTTGAGGAGCCCCTTCTGCCGCGCGTAGGCGTTGATCGTGCGCGAGAGCGCCGACCGGAAGCCGGAGAGGTGCGCCCCGCCCTCGTGGGTGTTGATGTTGTTGGCGAACGTGAAGACGGAGTCCTGGAAGCCGCTGTTCCACTGCAACG
>CADCUT010000098.1:0-290 GCA_902805975.1 uncultured Rubrobacteraceae bacterium
GACGGTGGCTCCGGGGCCGTAGGGGAGGGTGTCGATCGCCCGCCCGAGGTAGCGCGTGATCGCCGGCTTGGCGCGCACCCGGATGCGCAGCGCGAAGTCATCCAGGACGGCGTCGGCGGCGAACAGGGCCGCGGCCCGATCCGCGTCGGCGGCGGCGAACGCCCCGGTCAGAGCGTCGACGGTCTCGCGCATCCGCGGCGCGGCGCGGTCGGGCAGCCCGTCCTCGCCGAACGTCTGCGGGAACTCGCTGGCGGGCACGGCCATCCCGTTCGCCGCGCGTGTCCCGAAGT
>CADCUT010000098.1:360-1513 GCA_902805975.1 uncultured Rubrobacteraceae bacterium
ATCGCCCTCATGTCGCCCCCGAACACCGCGGCCTCGTTCGTGACGAACACGACCGCGCTGTTCTCGTCGCCGAGGACCTGCGTCGCGTAGGACCGCCCGTCGCCGAACGTCGGCATGTACTGGGCGAACAAGTCGCGCAGAATCTCCCAGTTGAGGTTCGTCCACCCGATGACGGCGTCGTTGTGGCTCGTGCGCTCCTTCGCGTAGAAGCTCATGAGGCCCTCGACGTCTTGGCCAGTCTTCGCCTCGAAGTACGGCTCGAGGATGGCGGCGACTGCGGGCGTGGCGTAGGTGGTATTAGGGGTGGGTAGGTGCTTGGTGGTCATGTGCGGTTCCTCCTCGTACGTAGTCTGACATGATTGGTGCGCTGCTTACGCAGCTTCTGTGGCCTCGCGGAGAGGTGCTCCTCGGCGATCCGGACAAGCTCGGGCGTTTGCCGGTCAACGGACGACGCGAACGTTCAAGAGCGACGTTCCCAACGCCTCGCCGAACGCCACCCGAACCCCTTTCTCGTTCCGGCCTCGTCCATCAACCGCCGATGAGCTGCTCGACGTGCAGCGGCCTGAGGTTGGCCTCTATCTCCGCGCGCCGGTCTTCGAGGGGGGGCGGTATGATGAGGTCCTCGCCGAGGTGTTCCAAGTCGGACATCCGGGAGACCCAGGAGGGGCCGCCGTCGGTGGTCGTCAGCTCCAGGAGGATGCCGTTCGGCTCCCGATAGTACAGGCTCTTGGCGAAGAACCGGTCCACGAGCCCCGAGGAAGGCAACCCCGCCCGGTCGACGGCCCCGGCCCAGCGCCCGATCTCCTCCTCGTCGGTGGTCCTGAAGGCCACGTGCTGCACGCCCCCGGCCCCGAGGCGCTCCCGGCCCAGCTCTGGCCTCTCCATCAGGTGCACCTCGGCGCCCGGGCCGCCCGGCCCGACCTCGAAGACGACTACCTTGCGGCCCTCGGCGTCACCGAACTCCTCCCTCTCGCGGAAGCCCATGAGGTCCACGAGCGTCCGCCGCGTGGGACCGGCCCCTCCTACGGTCATGGCGTAGCTCTCGAGACCCCGAACCTGTGCCTCCGCGGGCACGGGGCTCCGGTCCCACCTCACGCCGTCAGATATCGTGGCCCCCCCGCCCTCGGCCACGAGCTGCAACCGGTGCCCCTCG
>CADCUT010000099.1 GCA_902805975.1 uncultured Rubrobacteraceae bacterium
GCCTCGTGCGATCGGGCCTGCGGTGATCGCCTCGCGGCTTGCAGTTGCTCCTCGCTGGCGAACCTGAGGTACTCCACGGCGCGGTCCCCGCCGCGGCCCTCCAGGAGCGCCGCCCCGACAAAGCCGGGCAGGCCGGACAAGGGATGCTCGGGTTCCTCCCCAAGCAGGCCCATAAGAGCACGAAAGTTTCTCGGCTCGACCCCGTAGCGGGTTATCGCGGTAGCGACTTCTCGACCCTGCGACACGTCGATCGTCCCCGGCGTCGCGTCGTCTCCTGCAACGTCGACCCGGCGCACCTCGTAGGGACCGGACTCGACGTGTTCGGCCATCCGATCGTTTTCGCGGAGGTGCTCGTGGAATTCCGGCGCGTCTAAGGCCCTCATGAAGTATTTCTCGTCCTCCCATTGGACGTACTCGGTCAGCATCGTGCCGTCTAGGCTGTTGTGGAAGGCCGCCGCCACGAAGCCGGGCAGTCCCTCTATCCACTCGGTCGCGGAGACGTTGACCTCGAAAACCTCTTGCTGCTTCTCGGGGGAGACCTCGACGAAGATCATGGCCGTAAAGAGTTCCGAGTCTCTCCGTATGGTCAGCATGCGAGCGCCCCCACTTGCTGGTAGTAGTCGGCGGCGGCGCGGTGCAGGGGTATGGCCGTCCGCGCCAGCTTGTGCCGCTCTATGGGGTAAGCGACCGGGCTGCGGTCGGCGGGAAGGTGGCGGTACTGCGCCTCGAACCCCGACGCCGTCTCGCCCAGGATCCAGGCCAGAAAGTAGGCCACGTCGTCCGGCATGTCCTCGCGCACCACCACCAGGTAGCCGGAGAAGTCCAGCGTCTCCACCGGGCGTTCGAGGCCACGGAGGTACCCGGCCTCGACCCCGGCGCGCCGCCAGCCGAGTTCCTGCTCAACCTCTTCGAGCACCTCAGGCTGGATCGACAGGAACGCGAGATCGTGGGCCTCCGCGAGGCCCTGCCAGTTCGGCGTCATAATCGCCTCGTGGAACACCGCGTCGGCCCTCCCTTCTTCCAGGTCGTCGAGGCACTCGAAGGGCCGCTCGTGCTCCAGTATCGTCCCGCCCCATTCCTCCAGCTTCTCCGGCGCCATACCGGAGCCGGTAAGGAGGCGGTGCGCGGCGTAACCGGGGAAGCTCACGCCGTCGTTCGGGGAGATCGCCAGGCGAAGCGGCACGCGTCCATCCCGGATCTCAGCCAGCGAGGTCAAGCCGAGGTCTTGCCGCACGGCGAACAGCAGCCTGTCCTCGTGGGGCACCTCGCCGAGCGCCCGCAGGTACGGGTAGGCTTCGCCCTCGAAGAGGCCCCGGCCCCGTAGCGCCATCTCCGCGAAGGTCGACGGGGTAACGACGGCGACGTCGACCTCGCCCCGGGCCACGGCGCGCAGGTTGTCCACGTTGCCGCGCCCGGTGTAGATCAGGCTGCGCGTGTCGCCGGGGGTGTGGTCCCACACCTCCTGGGCGAGCCAGCCGCAGATGCGCGTCAGGTTTATGGCGCC
>CADCUT010000100.1 GCA_902805975.1 uncultured Rubrobacteraceae bacterium
GCTTGTTCGTCGCCTCGTTCGGCTCTATCTTCGCCTGCTCCTCCATCGAGAGCACCTTCTTCAACGACGCCATCGCCACCTCGACCATGTCGTCCGAGGGCTCCCGCGTCGTCAGCCTCTGCATCTGCAGCCCGGGCCAGACGAGCACCTGTACGAGCGGGCTCTTCTCGTTGCGCGCGCTCCACATGATGAACTCGAAGGCTATCCCCGCCACGAGCGGGATCACGACCACCCGGCTCGCCAGCATGTACAGCCAGCCCTCGACACCTAGAAGCGAGAACGCCAGGATGGAGAGGACCAGCACGTACAAGACGAAGCTCGTCCCGCAGCGGACGTGGCTCGTGTCCAGCTTGTGCGAGTTCTCCGGGACGAGCTCCTCGCCCCGCTCGTAGACCTTTATCGCCTTGTGCTCGGCGCCGTGGTAGGCGAAGAAGCGTTTTATGTCCTTGCTGATCCAGGTGATACCAACGATGTACAGGATAAAGATGCCGATCCTGATCGCACCCTCGATAAGGTTGAACAGCACGGGGTTCTCGATGGCCGTCCCGGCGAGTGCCCCGAGCCCCTTCGTCGCGAAGACGGGGGCGACGAGGAAGAGCCCGAAGCCGAGCACTAGCGCGAAGAGCATGGTGCCCGCGATCTCCTTCGTGGAGAGCTCCTCCTCCTCGCCGAGCGCGATGTTCGTCGAGAGGGTGAGCGCCTTCATCCCGAGCCACAGCGTCTCCCCGAGGGAGAGCGCACCGCGGATGATCGGCAACCTGAAGAGCCTGCTCTTGCGGGTTATGGAGCGGAAGGGCTCGGCCCGCAACTCCACGTTGCCGGCGGGAGAGCGCACCGCCATCCCCCAGAAGTTGGGGGAGCGCATCAGCACGCCCTCCATTATGGCCTGACCGCCGACCCTCAAGAGAGGTGCCTAACCGTTGTTGCCCTGGCGGGCCCTGCGGCGGTTCTCGAACCGCTGCACCCGGCCGCCGGTGTCCACTATGCGCTGCTTGCCGGTGTAGAACGGGTGGCTGGCGCTCGAGATGTCAAGCTCCACGAGCGGGTACTCGTTGCCGTCCTCCCAGGTGACCGTGCGGCTCGTCTCTATCGTCGAGCGGGAGAGGATCGCGAAGTCCGCGCTGTTGTCGCGGAACACGACCGGCCTGTACTCGGGATGTATGCCCTTCTTCATCTTAACTTCCTTCTCTCGGTTCTCGAAGCCCTACAGTTTAACCATGAAAACGGGGAAGGTCCGAAGAACGTCTCGGACCTTCCCCCGGATACGTCTAGCCGCGGACGCGCTGGATCTCGCGCAGGAACTCGGCGTTGGAGCGGGTCTCCTTGAGCTTCTGGATCAGAAGCTCTATCTTCTGCGCGCCGTCGAGCGCGTTCAATATGCCCCGCACCTGCCAGACCCGCTGGGCCTCGGCCGGCTCCATGAGCAGCTCCTCCTTGCGCGTCGAGGAGTCCTCGATGTTGATGGCCGGGTAGATCCTGCGGTTCGCTAGCTTGCGCTC
>CADCUT010000101.1 GCA_902805975.1 uncultured Rubrobacteraceae bacterium
TCGTGGACCTCTTGGAGCGTCGGGGCCTCGTCGAGCGCCGCCCCGAGGGCCGCGCCAAGCGGCTCTATCTGACCCCCGAGGGGCGCGAGCTTTTCGAGGAGGTCGTCCCGGCCCACGAGGATTTCGTCGCGGAACGCTTCTCCGCGCTCTCGGACGAGGAGCAGGCCCTGTTGCACAACCTCCTGCGCAAGCTGGACCGCGGCCTCCGGTGACCCGGGCCGCGGCCCGGTCGGTGCCGCTCCGTGGCAGACCCCGGATACCCGGCCATCGGGGCAGACTCGACCAAGAATGATGCACCGTATGGCTGCGGGTCGACGTGCTGTGGGCGATGCTGCGCGACGGGGAGACTTACAGCGAGCGACCTTCTCGAGCGGCTTGACTAACGCATCGGGATGCGTCGAGGTTTTCACTCCATAGCAGCAGATTGCAGACCGCCTGGAACTCATCTTCGACCTTTGGATCGGCCCAGGCGGCAGCCACGTAACTCTAGCTGGTCTCCGCGATCAGGGTCCGGTAGGTGGCGAACGGGTCCAGATCGTCCAACGCCTTGACCCGCTTGGCCTTGAACAGGGCCGCCCCGGTCACCATGCCGGCTGGTCGCCCTCTTGGCGCTCGCTGTCCAAAGCCTCCATCTGGTGACCTGCTCCCCGGAAGTTGATCCGGTTACGATGAGAGTCCAGACGCCCCAGAAGGGCACAAGGAGGACTCTTTATGGGCAAGGGCTCACCAGAACAGATCGTGCGCACAAGCCGCGCCGGGCGGAGGGCGAGCTCGCCACCGGCTTCACCATACCGGAGTGGCCCGGTAGCTCGGGATAAGCGAAGCCACCTTCCACCGCTGGAAGAAACGATGGGCGGGATGAGCCAGCAGGAGGCCAAACGCCCCAAGGAACTGGAGAAAGAGAAGGCCGCACCCGTTGAGTCGCTCGCGGAACCGACGCAGACGCACGGCCGCCCCCCGGCCCGTCATGCCCCTAGGCCTCGCGTTCCCCGGATCGGAGCAGCCCGTCTGCGAAGGCCCTAACCAGCCTGCGGAAGCTCTCGTCCGGGTCCTCCGACATGCCGAAACCGCCGGCCGCCTCCAGGGTGGCGAAGCCGTGGGCCACGCTCCTGAAGCCCCTCGCCGCGTGGATGGCCTCCTCCCCGCCGACGACGCCGCAGGAGGCGAGCACGGCCAGGACGGGCTCTAACGCTTCGCCCTCGGCCGCCTCGAGGTCCGGGTCATCGGGGTCGGAGAGCCGGTAGGAGCGCACGGTGGCCTCATATAGCCCGGGCCTCTCCTCCACGAAGCGCCGGTAGTCCTCCGCGAGCGCGAATAGCCCCTCGGTGCCCGCCTTGCCGGCGGCGGCGCGCGACAAGCTGCGGCCCAACTCTCGCAGGCCCATCAGGGCCAGCTCGCGCCTCAGGCCCCCGAGCCCTGCGACGTGGTTGTAGAGCGAGGGCTTGCGCACACCCAGGCGCTCGGCGAGGCGGGCGAGGGAC
>CADCUT010000102.1 GCA_902805975.1 uncultured Rubrobacteraceae bacterium
CGAGCCTCGTGGTCATCCGGCGTTGTTAGTGGCGGGCGGTCCTCAACGTTGCTACATTGCTGCCACACAGCATCGGGCGGGGGCGTCTAATCCCCCCGTCTCGCCCCAGCGGGCCGGCATCACCCACTCAAGCCGGCCCGCTTCAGTTCTTACTTCGGTTCCTATGCCACGAAGCCCCGAGAACGCTCTAAAGGCGAACTTCTTGGAAAACCCCTCGGCGTGAAGTTCGGGGAACGCCCCTTCCACGCACTCCGGTGGATAGAGGGACGTTGCGGGGCCGCGAGCCCCCGGGCGTGGCTAGCCCGGGTCGTTCAGGCTCGCCGCCACTGCCACCGTCCGGAGAAGGTCCTCGGTGGACATGTCGCGCAGCCGGGAGACCATCCCGTCGGCCGTAACCCGCGCGTCCATCGAGTCCGAGTAGATCATCTCCACCCTCGAGGGGACGCCCACGAGCGCCCCCTCGGCGATCTCGGCGGTGTCGTTGTGCACGATCAGGTCGGGCCGGAAGAGCGCTATCTCTCCCTCGGCGTCGTCGGGGGGGACGACCTTCACCTCTACGCCGGGCCTTGCGCGCCGGATCGATTGGGCCACGGCCTCGCGGTAGATCCTCGGCTCCACGGTCACCAGCACGCGCACCATGACTCGGCCTCCTCGCTTGTGGAGAACCGATGCGGGAACGCTTCGCGCAAGAAGCTCGACCACGGGTGGATTGCCCGCAGTCTACTCCTATCGTCGGCGGACGCGGCCTTTAGGGTTCGACAGATGCTCAGAAAGGTGCAACGGCCTGCCCCTCCGCCGCCGTGGCCTTCCAAGAACCCCCTCAGCGCGAAGTTCCGAGAAGGCTTTCGCATCGAGAACGCGGGCCGGGCTTAGCAATACCTGCTACAATACCGGGCAGGCCGTTGCGCCTCTAGTGGGAGGTAAGGAACGAGGCAGAGGAAGATCTACAACTAGCCACGAGCGCCGGCGTTGTGGCGCGACCGGGGTTTGTCGCTCGGGCCGGCGATCGCCACTCCTAACAGGAGCGGCTTCGCTGGTCCGAATGTTTTTGCCCCCCGGGGCACAAAGCCCCCGTACTACCTTCCCAGTCTCTCCTAGTGCCGCGAACCCCACGCCCCCTTCTTGCTGGCCCTTACCCCTCCAGCAGCTGCACGGCCCTCCGGGTGAAGAAGTAGAGCGCGTAGCCGTGGGGGTGCTCCTCTCCCACGTCGAACGCCGTGTGGTCGTCCCCCAGCAGCGCACCCTCCTCGATGAGGTGGTGCAGGGCAAGATGGTAACGGTCCGAGCCGGCATCGCCCACGTCCAGCTCGGCCTCGTGGGCTGCACTGGCCGGGTCCACCCTGGCCCCCTCTTGGCCGCGGGCCTGGGTCTCGTCGATCGCTCGAAGCAGTTGCAGCCCGTCGCTCTTCGCCTGGGTCTTGACGCCGATCCTCCTTTGGAGCCCGTCCGTGCATAGGCACATCTTACGGCAGCGGACCGGGGCTATGCGGGATCCTCTTGCCCCCAACGAACTTCGGAGAACCCTACAGGCAAGGTTCCGAGAACACCTCTACCCGCGGTTCGGTGAACAAGACCGGGGCGAACACCCCTTCGGGTCGCGCGTATACTGCCCGTAGGGGCGACCGACCGGGAGGGGGCGCCGTGGCAGGCGGGCGGAACACCGACGGGCCCCTGCGGGTGCTCCTGGCCGACGATCACACGATGTTCCGCCAGCTACTCGCGCGCCTCCTCGACTCCCACGACGGCATCGAGGTCGTCGCCTGGGTTCCAAACGACGACGAAGTCCCGGAGCTGGCCCGCGAGCTGCGCCCCGACGTGGTCGTCATGGAGGTACGGGTGCCGTTGGAGGAGGCCGGGGTGGCCCTCCACGCGATCCGCGCGATCTCCCCGCCGCCGAAGGTGATCATATTGACCACGATCGAGGACCCCGCCATGATGCGGGCCTTCTCGAGGCTCGGGGCCAGCGGCTACGTGCCCAAAAGCTCACCCACGGCCGATCTCGTGGACGCGATCCGCGCGGCGGCCTCCGCCCCCGAGGACGGCAACGGGGGCGCGGGGGGCCTCGGGGGCACGGCGTGGGTGCCCCTTACCGCGGAGGACATCGGTGAGAACGGGGCAGACGGCCGCGGCTAGCCCGTCCGGTACGTACCCCGTTCGCGGAACGGCCCTTCCCGATGGCCCCGGCCCTAAGGACCAGGGATGCAAAGAGGTCTGGTTGGCGAACTTCCGAGAACCCCCTTACCCGCACTTCGGTGGATAGGATCCGACCGGAACACGAACCCTGGCCCCCTCCGCGAAGCCGGTGGGCGGACGGTCGGCTCCGGTGGTGGCCAGCAGCCCTCCCGAACCTCCGGAATTCCTCCGGACCGGAGGCGAACCCCTTCCTCGCTCCCCCGGCGGCGGAGGCCCACGGGGTGGTCCGCCGCATCCGGACTCCTCCCACGGCGGTCCGTCACGATCGGGCGCGGGGTGCTCACCGGCTCCCTGCGGGTAGGGACGGGAGGGGGCAGGGCCCGCTGCGCCCATCTCTTCCATTTATATAGGATTTCAGGGGCCTCTGAGGCGGAAGCCGGGCGCCGGCGCCTCGCCGCTTCCCGTCCGCCCGGCGCGCCTCGGCCGCCTCCCCCCTTCGGCTCGGGCCACGGAGGACCTTGGGGGCGTGGTTCTAGCGGACGGCTCCTTCCTCGTTCGGGTGCTGAGGAGATCTCCATCAATCTGGATATGGGGGGTACGGGTTTCTCGGCCGGATCCCCCAAAGGCCCCTGTCCGAGCTGTCTCGGCGCCGATCGGGGCCGTCTAGGTCCCGGACGGCGACTGCAGAAGGTCATCCGGCCCGTCATAGTCTGAGGTCGCGGCTGTCGGCTCCGTCCGCTGCGTCAGTCGTTCATGTCGAAGATGTCCAAGTCGTTCGGGTCCTCGTCGTCCCAGCCGGAGTCGTCGGTCCTAAGCCGCGAGGCGCTGCCGCCGCCCTGGCCGGTGAGCGCGTAGTGACATACGGCCTCCTCGATCTCCCTGTCGGGGGGACTCCACCCGGGCTTGAGGGCGACAAACACCCATAGTTTCTCTGCGGTGTTTTCGTTCTTCCAGAGTTCCGCGTGCAGGTGGGCGTCGTTGCGGGGCCCGTCGGAGCCTTTCCCGAAAGGTATGCCCGCCTCCTCGTGCCAGAGGTCGAGGCCGGGGTCGAAGAACCTTTGAATCTGCTGCTGCATCGCGGGGATAATTCGCTTGAGGCGAGCATCCATCTCCTCCGGCGTAGAAGGCCAGGCCGCAGGGGGCTCGACCCGCTCACCCCCATCACCGGCCCCCGAATTGAGTATGTCCTCTGAGGTGCCCACCCAAGGCGACACCTCGTAGAAATCTGTGAGGTACGGATACTGGTCGCGCGTGTAGATGCCGATGTTGTCCCGCAGCCAGTGGGCCACCGGGTCTTCGCCCGAGTCGGCTGCGGCCTGGCCACCTTCGGTCGTATGCCAGCTCGTCACGGCGCGGAACCAGCCCACCTCGGTAAGCCCCGCCAGGTGGTCCACTTCTTCGTCCGTCGGCAAACCTTCGGCATCCCCTTCGCGCGTTCGCGCGTTCGCCTCTTCTTCCCGCAAATCCGGCGTTTCTGCCGCGCGCTCATCTTCCCGCGCGCTACCGCGCAATACTTCGCCCCGTTCGTTTTCTTCGGGTTCGTCCTCTTCGGGTTCGTCCTCCGTGCCGGACCGCCTGGAATCGTCGGGCGCGCTCTCATCCGGCTCTAGGGAGCCCTCCTCGCCGCCATCGCGCTGGGGGCGCAGCGAGATGCCGAGCCCCAATTCCTGCGTCTTGTCCGGCATCGTATACCGGTAACCCTGCGGCCCCTTCCTCCCGTCGGAGTTGAGGTGGCCCGACTCGGAGAGCGCCCTCAGCGTCTCCTGCACCCTCCGGCCCTGCATGCCCGAGGGGGGTTTCAGCTCGCTGCGGAGGAAGCCGTTCTGCCGCTTGGCATCAGGCAGACTCCTGACCAGCTCGAGCACCTCCTCCTCCTTCGGGCTCAGCGACTTCCAGGCACGGTTGAGGGACTCGGACACCAGCTCCAAGGCCTTACGGAAGTCGTCCTCGGTGGTGAGGATCCGACCGGCGGCGTCGCGCTTCCGCGTGCGCTGGTGCAGCCACGCGATGACCCGGATCACGCTCAAGAGGCGGGGGACGTCGCGGCGTATCCGGACCTTGTGGGTCGGAACTTCTATGCGTTCGGCGTAGGGTACGATCGCGTTCGCGGGCTCGAGCACCCTGACGGCATCGTGCCACGTCTCCAACATTACTTCGATCTCTTCGCCGTGGACCTCGCCGATCGCCGCCTGCCGCAGCGTGCTCTCTATGATCCTCCCCGTCTGCTCCGCCGATTCGTCGAGGTAGATGGGGAACACCCTGGTCTCGTTCTCCTCGAAAAGGCGGCTCTCGGTGGTGGTCTGCACGATCACGAGGGGCCCCTCCTTCTCGTGTTTCACGGTCCTGAAGGCGCCGTCCGGGCCCTGCTCGGTGGACTCGTAGACGAGCTTGCCGTCGGACTGCATCACCCGGAAGGTGAAGTCCGCAGCTTCGCTCCCTACATGCTCCTGCAGGTAGAGCACCTTGCCCTTGAGACTCTCCCCCGTCCGGTAGAGGGCCTTGGCGGAGATGGCGGTCCTGCGTATGACCATCTCGTCGGGGGCCAGCGAGAGCACCTTGTCCCAGAGGTAGTTCTTGCCCGTGGAGCTCTCCGCGTGCGTGGAGGGCTGTATGGGGTGGCCGGCGCGGGCGGAGACGGCGCAGACGAGGGCGAGCTGCTTCGGTATCCACTCGCCCACGTGGTCGAGCCGCTCCAGGTCTTCGGCCGCCCGCTCCAGGATGTCCGGACGCTCGAGGAGCTCCATCGCGCGCCCGTGGCGTTCGGTGCCGGGCTCAGGAGCCAGGTCCTCCTCCGTCTCCTCGCCCGCCCGCTCGGGCAAGTTCTCCTCCTCGAACCTCTCGAAGGCCCCGCGGAGGATCTTCTTCCCGAGCTTCATGGCTTCCGCGGCGTCGTCCAGCGCCGCGCCGCGCTCGCCGTCATCCTCGAGTCTCAACAGCAGGGGGAAGACCCGGTTCTTGGCGTACCGAAGCCGTTTGCGCTGGCCCTTGGGCAAGTTCGCCGAGAGCGCGAGGTCCAGGGCGTCCGGCGCTCCTTCTTTCAGCCGCTCCAAGATGCTCCGGGCGCCTTCACCCTCCGCCGCGAACAGCTCCGCTACATCCTTAATCAACGCTCTTCTCCTCTCCGTAGCTGGGCGGGCACAGCAGCGCCCGGGGGTAGAGCTCCTCCACCCACTTCCTGGCGGTTTCCGCCCCGTCCTTGGTGGCGCCGGGCAGGACGTACAGCTTGCCCGGCAGCCGGTGCAGCTCCTCCATCTGGCGCTCGCCGAAGTCCGTGCCGCCCACCGCGACGGCGGGGTACCCGAGAGCCGCCAGGGCGAGGGCATCGACGTAATCCTCGACGAGATAGTTCCAGTTGCCAAGCGGACCCGGGATGAACAAGGGCCGGTAGCCGGAGACGAACCGCTCGGCCCTCTGCAGCCTGTACAGCGGCTTCTTATCGGGGGCCAGCTCCAGGTTGCGCAGGACGAAGCCCTGCACGCTGTCCCTATTCCAGTAAGGGACTATCGCTTCGGCCTCTTCGCGCGCGCCGAGCAGAAACCGCCGCCGAAGCCCTTCGTCGAAGCCCCGCTCCTCCCACCAGGCGGCCACCGCGGTGTTGCGGTCGAGGGCTTCGTGGTACCCCCTGGCCTGCTGGAGGTTCTCCGCTTCCTTGGGCCGCCGCCCCTCCGCCGGCTCGCCCGTCCCCCCGGGCAGGGCGGTATGCTCCTCCTCACCGCCTACGCGCAGGTTATCTTGATGTACCATCACACCTCCTTGTCGAGCACGGTCCGCTCCTCGACGATCGAGACCGGCTTCGACGGGATTGGGGGGGCTTGCCTACCGACACGTATCAGGTGCAGCCGGCGAGCCCCCGCTTCTACTCTCCGACCAGGTCCTTCACTTCTACATTCAGACCGCGCGCCAACCTCCTTACCGTTTTCGGGTACGCTGTCCTACGGCCCGCTTCGAGCTCGTAAATGGTCGTCTGATTGAGCCCGCAGAGGTCCGCCAGCTCGCGCTGTGTCATGCCCCTCCTGCGCCGCAGACTCCTGAGGTCCGGCAGGCGCGACCCCCTGCCGGGCTCGTGACCTGATGCCCGGTTCGTCCTCGACATCCCCAATGCCTCCTTCCGCGCGCTTACCGTCCTACCCATTGGGACCCTCCAAGTAAAGGTTCCTCCGCGTCCACGCCTCGTAGCTGACCCGGCTTATGCGGACCGCGCGCCCGGCCCTGATCGCCTCGAACTCCCCCGCGGCCAGCAGCTCGTAGCACTTCGTCCTGCCCAGCCCGGTGAGGGTCATCAGGTCGTTGATACTCATCCACTCCGGCACGACTTCGTTAGGCATAGCCGCTTCCTTCCTTTTCATTTCGGGCAGGCTCGATCGCCGCACGCAGAAGCGCACGGGCAGGGTCCGACACGGGACCGCAGGGATGGGGCGGTAACCCCTCGTGATGCAGAGAAATCCTCACCCTTATTAATAACCCGTTTGACCAACGTTTCTGACCGTTTTTGGCACTTTTTTCGGAAACAGGCAAGATTTCTTGTGCCACGACCATGAAACGTGCCGGTAAGGTGCCGAAGCTCAAGCCGTCCGCGGCCTACATCGTGCTTACGAAGGTCCGCAGAGCGATCGCATGACGGTTACACAGGAACTCCACAGTTCCGGTCGCCGGCACAGAGAAGCCTCGCCCGTGAAAGCCCTGCCCGCAGGCTAAAGAGCCCTTGGCCGCTCACATTGACACCAACCATGACACCAACCGGTGCGGCACATCGCGACACGCAGCGTACGGACGGTGCTCGGTCGAACGGAGAATTTGGCTCGTTGAAGCGGCTTTGACGAACGTCGCGGCACGAGGCGGAATTCGGGTGGCCTCCCTTACAAGGAGGAGGTCGCTGGTTCGAGCCCAGCATCGCCCACTACTACATTCCGCGTGAGTATGCGGAATATCCGGAACTAGGACAACCCTCGGATCGTCCCCGGGGGTCTCTCTACATCACCCTTACATCAGCGACCGTTACCCGAGCGCTTCCCGAATCGCGTTGGCGGTGGGGCCGCCGATGCGGGGAGCAGGTTGTGGACGGGCTTGGCAAGGCGAGAAGGGAGAATTGGCTGGTCGGTCGAGCGTCGGTTTTGTGATGGCCGGAGACTCGGATTAGAATCTCGCTGAGGCCGCCACGAACGATGGAGGTTTGAAGATGGCGTCGGAACCGAATGAGCGGGAACCAGCCGGGCCCGAAAAACTGCCTTACGCCGACTACCAGGAGGTCCTCTCCGCGCTTCCCAACGCCGAGCTGCTGGGCGCGTTGGACCTCACGCTGTTAGAACTCGAGAAGCGGCTGTATCGCTACGCCCACCTAGGCCCGGAGCTATTGGCAATGGCCGACGAGGGGCTGGTACTGACCGTGAGGGCTCGGGCGCGACTGGGGCAGGCACTGTCCTCTGCCCAGCACACCGAAGGCCACCTGCAGCTGGTCGGGGTGGGGGAGTGGAAGCCCACAAGCACCCGCCCCGCGTGGAACACCGACCCCCGCGTGAGCGAAGGGGAGGACGCGTAGCGCCGGCCGACGAGCGAAGAGATTTCGCCATCCGCAGGTGCTCCTGTAAACCCACTATCGGATAGTACAATCGGGGGCATGGATCGCGATCGCTCGCTGCACCAGCTCCGGCAAACCCTAAGAGCTCACCGCGAAGCCCTCGAAGGGCTCGAGAGTGCACTACTGGAATTCGAGGAATCTATTGACGGTGAGGCTCAGGAGCGTCCGCAAGAGAGGCAAGGCCTGGACCTCATCTCGATACCGGAGCTTTGCCAGGAGCTGGGGATGGGCAAGAGTTGGGTCTACCGGCGCCTGCGTAGCGGGGAGATCCCGAGCGTGAAGCTTGGCCGATCCATCAAAGTCAAACGGAGCGACCTGGAACAATACCTGGAAAGACACCGTTACCAGCCATCGGACGCGTAACAAGTTTTGATTCCCTGACGATAGGTTCTCCAGAACCCTGCCCGCCTTCCCGGATTGCATGAATGCATCCGACCGCGCGCAAGATGCACTGGTTACATTCGAAACTGCGTATCATTCATGAGCACATGGTACCATCATTAATAATTGTTAAGATGATCCTCAGTGCCATTGCGTCGCACTCTGGTTGGACCTATGATGCCCTTGTTACAAAACTTGGCTGCGAGGTAGAGGCTAGGAATTCCGTCCCGCATTGGGCGCCTGGGGCGGAGGGAGCCATTGGCGCAACCGGCTATCCGATGTGGGTGGCCGGTTTTGTATTTGGGGGATGTGCGGTGGGGTTGTGAGAGGGAAAGGGGCGTCGATGGCAGCCGAAGACCGAAACGGGGAAGTTTCCACCCAAGGCGAGCGTACCGAACCCACCACCAGGGAACATTCCTTCGACACTCTCACCAGGGGATTAGCTAACGGCTCCATTTCGCGGCGCAAAGCGCTCCGAGTGTTCGGCGCCTCCCTCGTGGGTTCCGTAATGGCTGCTATCCCGGGGGTGGCGCTAGCCGCACCCCCGTCCGGGAAGTGTAAGCCACAGGGCGAAAAATGTAGTGTGCCCCGCGATTGCTGCTCTCAGAACTGCTTTACCCAAAATGGAAAGCTGATCTGCGGCCCGGTTTTGGGGGCATGCTTTAACGACAACGATTGCACCAGCTTCCCTGGGCAGGATCTGTGCACGAAGGCGGTCTGTAACCAGGCTACTAACGCCTGCGTGCTCGAGCCTAAGATCTGCCCGCCCAACAACAGCAACCCGTGCGTCGCCCGAACTGAATGTAACCCGGCAACAGGCGCCTGCGTCGAGATTCCTGTTAACGCGGGTACGGTGTGTCGCCCCGCGCAGGGAGAGTGCGATCTACCTGCCGTCTGTGCGGGCACCACCTGTCCAGATAACCCGCTCAAGGACGCTGGGACTGTATGCCGCGAGGCTGCGGGTCCCTGCGACGTAGCCGAAGTTTGTACCGGCACTTCCGCCCAGTGTCCCGAGAACGAGTTCTTACCAGCGGGGACGGTGTGCCTGGAGGCACAGGGTCCGTGCGCGGGTCCATCCCTGTGCTCGGGCAACGGTGCCCAGTGTCCGGAAAACCCGCTCCTGCCAGATACGACGGTCTGCCGGGAGGCGGCAGGTCCTTGCGATGTTCCGGAATTCTGTACGGGCGACTCCAACCAGTGCCCCGAGAACGAGTTCTTACCAGCGGGGACGGTATGCCTGGAGGCACAGGGACCGTGCGCGGGACCATCCCTGTGCTCGGGCAACGGTGCCCAGTGCCCGGAGAACCCGCTGCTGCCGGATACGTCGGTGTGCCGGGAAGCGGCGGGACCGTGCGACGTGCCCGAGTTCTGTACGGGTACCTCTAACCAGTGCCCCGAGAACGAGTTCTTGCCGGCGGGTACGATTTGTCTGGAGTCGCAGGGACCGTGCGCGGGACCATCCCTGTGCTCGGGCAACTCCGCTCAGTGCCCGGAGAACCCGCTGCTGCCAGATACAACGATCTGCCGGCCGGCGGCGAACGAGTGTGACGTGCCGGAGTTCTGTACGGGCACATCCAACCAGTGTCCGGAGAACACGTTCCAGCCCGACGGCACACCGTGTGACCGCGACCAGAACCCGTGCACACTGGACACGTGCCAGAACGGCGTCTGCCAAGGGGGGCCACGGAAGACCTGCCCGGCGAGCACCGACCCCTGCAAGGTCAACATCTGCGATCCGACTACGGGCAACTGTATAACTGTGAATGCCCCGAACGATACACCGTGCGAGGACGGAGACCTCTGCACACTAAACGACACATGCCAGAACGGCACCTGCCGACCGGGTTCGCCAAAGACCTGCTCGGTCAACACCGACCCGTGCAAGGTCAACGTCTGTGTCCCGGCCACGGGCCTCTGCGTGACCCAAAACGGCCCCAACGGCGTACCGTGCAACGACAATAACCTCTGCACGACGGGCGAGACATGCCAGAACGGCACCTGCCAGGGAGGCACGAGGAAGACCTGTCCGGCGAATCAAACCTGTGTTCCGGCAACCGGCGTTTGCCAATGCACGACCGGCGTCACCTGCGGCAACAACTGCTGCTCCGGTAGCCAAGGGTTCTGCTGCCCGCCAGGAACTAACAGGGCTGGCACGTGTAGATCGAACCTCAACTCCTGCCAGTAATAGTCAGGCTAAGGAGTGCCGCGCCCGCTACGGCGGGCGCGGCACTCGCCAGGAGGTAGCAAATAACGCATGGTGCTAGACTGGCGCCACCTGAACTGCACTGGAGCGGCATATTGACACGTAATGTAGAAGAGGTGTTATGGGAACTGCTTTACTAGTTGCGCGTTTACTGCTCGCGATGGTTTTCCTTGTTGCCGGGGTGGCCAAGCTCGCCGACCGCGCCGGCTCGCGGCAGGGGCTTACTGACTTTGGCGTACCGAAATCGCTTGCGGCCCCGCTCGGCACCTTGCTGCCGCTGGCAGAGCTCGCCGTCGCCGCCGCCCTGATACCCGCCTCCACGGCCTGGTGGGGCGCCGTCGGGGCGCTCGTGCTGCTGCTGCTCTTCGTCGCCGGCATCGGCTTCAACCTGGCCCGCGGCAGGAAGCCCGACTGCCACTGCTTCGGCCAGCTTCACTCCGCCCCGGCCGGGTGGTCAACGCTGGTGCGCAACGGGGCC
>CADCUT010000103.1 GCA_902805975.1 uncultured Rubrobacteraceae bacterium
CGGAGGTGCGGGCCCGGGTCGAGGTTTGCCTGGAGAACGAGATCGTGAAGGGCACGGCGGCGGACGGGGACCTGCCCGACACGGGCGGGTTGTCGTTGATCGGGCTGGCGGTTCTGGGCGTAGCCTCGGCCGCGGCCGGGCTGTCCGTAATCCGTGGCGGCCGAAGGTAGGGTAGACCAGGTAACCGGAACGGGCGGAAGGACACGAGAGTGCCTCTAAGGACGGGAATCATGGCGATGGCCCTGGCTCTCGTCTGCGCCGGCGCGGTTGCGGTCTTCGCGGTACTCGGCGGGCCGCAGGAGCCCATGGCCGCGAAGGCCGCCACGGAAGCCGGGCCCGGGCCGCTGGTTCGCTCGGACCCCGGTATAGAGCCGTGGAAGGAGAAACCCGTCGCGTCCGTGAAGGCCGAGACCGAAGAGCCTGAACCGCAACCGGCCGAGCCGGAGCCCGAGCCGAAGCCGGAGCCGCGGCAGGAGAAGGCACCTGAGCCGCCGCCCGCCCCCGAGCCGGAGCCCGCAGCGCGGCCGGCAAAGCCGCCGCAGCCGGCGCAGACGCCGGTGTTCGAGGAGCCGCCGGAGCCGACGGAGAGCGACATACGCTCGGCGCAAGAGCCGCGCCGCTACTCGCTGCCGGACGGGGCCGTGCTCGGCCTCACGGTCGATGACATGGGCATCCGCAACGCGCCCGTGTTCGACTCCGTGGGCGCGTGGGCGCTCAAGTACGGGGTCGGACACCACCCGGAGACCTCCATGCCGTGGTCGAGCACACCGCAGAGGAACGTGTACCTGGCGGGGCACAGGCTCGGCTTCCCGGGGACGGCGAGCCACCTGATCTTCTACCGCCTCGACGAGCTCGGCAGGGGAGATGAGATCCTGCTAAAAGACCGCGACGGCGACAGGTACCGCTACCGCGTCACCGAGATCTTCGAGACCGACCCCGAGGACTCCTGGGTGATGGGACAGATCCGCGACCGGGACATGCTGACGCTCCAGACCTGCACCGGGCCGAACTGGGAGCGGCGCCTCATAGTCCGCGCCGACCGCGTGTAGCGGAGAGCCACCCCCGCCTCAGCCAACCCCGACGAAGCGACAAGCCCGTGTTCGAGCAGAGGGCGGCGTGCAAGGGGCCGAGAAGCATCTCGCGCGGGTGGACGGTGTCCGCCGGTTATGCGGGGCTCCCATTGTGGTACGTTTGTCTTCAGGAGACCCGCGAGGAGGGTGCATGGCGAACCGGCTGGCGAACGAGACGAGCCCGTACCTCTTGCAGCACAAGGACAACCCCGTGGACTGGTACCCGTGGGGGGAGGAGGCGCTGAGTCGGGCGCGGGAGGAGGACAGGCCCATCCTGCTCTCGGTCGGCTACTCGGCCTGCCACTGGTGCCACGTCATGGAGCGCGAGTCCTTCGAGGACGAGCAGACGGCGCGCATGATGAACGAGCACTTCGTGAACATAAAGGTCGACCGCGAGGAGCGGCCGGA
>CADCUT010000104.1 GCA_902805975.1 uncultured Rubrobacteraceae bacterium
CGGGCCTGAAGGCTCGGGACGACGGCCTAACCGGCACCACGAAAACGGGCCTGAGCGTGGTACTCAAAGCGGAAAACCCCTCCCATCCGGCCACCCGAAACGGCGCCGAAACGACCTGAGACGGTTAGCGGTCTGCCCGGTGGCGTGCTCCTCGGTAGAGGCGTTCATAACCAGCGACGCACGCGAGCCTTGTAGCGCAGGTACTCCCCGCCGAACTCACGCTCCAGGTAGCCCTCCTCCTTCTCGATCACGCGCCGCCGGATCACCGCCAAGGTGGGCGGCAGGAGGGCGGCGGCCCAGAGGGCGTTTGCGAGACAGGCGACGCCTCCCTGGATCATCGCGAAGGAGAGGTACCCGGGGTTTCGGGAGAGGCGGAAGGGGCCGTCGGTTACCAGCTTTTCGGCTGGTTGGTCGAGCCGGAAAGGCGTCCCCGCGCGGCGCATGGCGCGCCCGAACGATAGAGAGAGCAGCACCCCACCGCCAACGAGCGTCCATCCCACCGGACGCGCGAACCGCGCGGGCAGAAACCGACGAGGGTAGATCGCGTGGAGTGCGAGCCCCACCAGCAGAGCGCCAAGGTAAATAAAGGGCGGCGGCACGGCGATACCGCCCGGATTGTCCCGATCTTCGTCAGCCATCCCCGACTCCTCTCGCGCACGTCTCCTGCGAGCCGGATCTCTGCTACAACCCACAGATATCAAGATGGAGGTCCCCCCTGATGGTCGGACGGGATACCCTCAAGTCTCTGCTCCAGCTCCGCGACCCGCCGCTCCAAAGCGGCGATCCGGCGGTTCTTCTCCCGGTTCTTGTCCCGCCAGCGGTCCCGGATCTTCTTCTCGAACTCCACAGAGCTCTTGAGGACTTTCCGGTACTCTGCCTCCACCCGGGCGCGCTCTTCTCGTATGCGCCGCTCCTCCATACCGCGCCAGTGTATCGTAAGCCCTTCGGGCAGAGCGAAGGGGCCGGCGGTCGTCGCCAGCCCCCCGCACCCCGCAGACGCGCGGCCTAGTTCTCGGAGTTGCCGTTCTCCGAGTCACCGCCGCCCGAACCCTCGATCTGGATGCGCCTGGGCTCCCGGACCGCGGCGGCGCCCGTGATCCTCACCTCCAGAACACCGTCCTGGAAGCGGGCGTTGATGGCGTCCTCGTCCACGCTCTCGGGCAACGTCATGCTGCGCCGGAAAGAACCGTACCGCCGCTCCCTCACATAGAACCCGGAGCCCTCACGCTTCTCCTCGGCCTTCCGCTCGCCGCTTATGGTCAACACCCCGCGGTGCAACGTGACGTCCACGTCCTCCTGCTTCACGCCGGGCAACTCGGCCCGCACCACAACGTCCCCGTCCTCGTGCAACACGTCGAGCGCCGGCGCCCACTGCATCGGCTGCGCGCCCTGCTGGCGCCCGCCGACCCGCGCGAGCCCCCCGAACATCTCGTCGAACATCCGGTTCATCTCGCTCT
>CADCUT010000105.1 GCA_902805975.1 uncultured Rubrobacteraceae bacterium
GGCTGCCTGCTCACGGTCTCGGACACCATAGGCGCCGAGGTGGTCAGGATCGGCGACGAGGAGCTGCGCGGCGCCGTGGACAACATGATGGCGCTGGCGCTGGACACCCTCCACGCCTTAAACTAGAAGCCTTTCCGCAGGCGACCGAGAGGCGGCGCCTTCCCGCGGTAGAGGTTTAGGGAGATGGTTTGACGATCCTCAACGAGTCGGGGATACCGGACGTCCTCCACCCGCTGCACGCCGTAAACGGCCTGGCGGGCAGGCTTCCGGGGACGCTCGTGATCGTGGTCGGCATGCGCTCGGAAGCCCACGTCGTCCGCTCGTTCCCGGGCGGCGGTCCGGGGGGCCGGGTCCGTTTCGCCATCCTCGACCCGAGAGATCCGCCGCAGCAGGGCCAGCTCGCCAACCTCGCCGTCGACGCCGCCGGGAGGCGCGCGGAGAAGGTCCTGCTCGTCGGGAGCCGCACGGCCGCGGCCCTCGGGGTGGACGTGGACTTCGAGGCCCGCCTCGCCGCCCGCAAGTCGGGCCTTACGGTCGCGGCGGTGGACGCGGACGCCCCCTACGCCAACCCCGGCGCCCTCTCGACCGACCTCGAGGACCGGGTACTCGCGGCCCTCGTGGACCTCTGCCCGAAGCGGAGGACCTCGGAGCTCGTCGAGGCCGCCTCGCAGGCCAAGCGCACCGGGTTCTTCGGGCTCGGGGGCAGGAACCGGGAGCGGCCCGCCGAGCAGGGCCGGCCCGTGGTGCTCCTCGGCGGCGCCCTCTCCCCCGGGTCGGCCGCAGACCTCGTCGCGGAGCTCGCCCGGACCGGGGTCGAGGCCGCGGGGGTCGTGCCTCCCACCGGGGACGACCTGCCGCCCGTGGGCGAGGGGACGGTCGTCGCGGTCATGGACCCGAACCTCGGGACGGCGGCGAACGCGGCGCGCGAGCGCGGCGCCCGCGTGGTCCGGACGCTCATGCCCATAGGGGTGGACGGGACGGCCCGGTTCTTGCAGGACGTGGCCGAAGACGCGGGCGCGCGGACGAGCGAGGTGATGCGGGCGCGTTCGGTGTGGGAGGAGTTGGGCGCCTTGCGCGGCCGCGTGAGGGGGAAGAGGATCTTCTTCGCCGGGGACACCGGCTACGAGGTGCCGCTGGCCCGCTTTCTGGCCGACGCCGGCGCGGTGGTGCTCGAGGTCGGCGCCCCGCGGCTTGACCGCAGGTTCCTCGCCGAGGAGCTGCAGGCGCTCGGCTCTGGCGTCGACGTGGTCGTCTCCCCGGACTGGCGGGGCCAGATGGCGCGCATAGAAGAATCCAACCCGGACGTCGTCGTGGCGAGCGCGGGCCTCCACGCCCCGCTCGTCGCCCGCGGCCACCTGTGCCGTGGACCGGAGGACTTTGTCCGGGCCGGCCTGCACGGCTACGAGGGGGCCCGGCGTATCCTGGAGCTCTTCGCCAGGACCTTTGATCGGGCCGAGGCCCTCGACGCTTCAAGCCTGTGAGCGGGGCCCCGTGAGGCTCCTTAAGGACGTCTACGAGGGACCCGGAAGCCACGGCATCCTGCGGCTGGCCGCCTGTATCGGCGGCGTCCACGCGGTGCTGCGGGCGGCACCCGGCGAGGCGTACCTACCGGCGCTCTACGGGTCGCGGGAGCGGGACGGCCTCGCGGCGGCGGTCACGCTGAGCCCCCTGCAGGACGGGCGCAGGGAGATCTACGCGCCCGGTGACCTGTCGCAGGACCTGGCAGGCGTCGGCAGGCGCCACCCTGGGGCGGAGGCCGTGATCCTGGCCCGCTCGGAGGCAGCCCTCCTCTCCGGGGAGACCATCCCGGCCCCCTCCCCCCCGCAGCCCGGCGGTCGCGACCCCGCCCTGGTGACCTGCGCCTGGGAGTCGCCCGGCATGGGCGAGACCGAGGCCGCGGACCTCGCCCTCGAAGACCTCGTCAGGACGCACGCCCGCAAGGGGCTGGAGCGAAGCCCCTACCCGACGGTCAACCTGTTCGGCCCCCCGGTCTTCGGGCCGGGCGCCGCGGCCGAGTACGACGAGGCAGAGCGTCTCCTGAACCTCGTCGGCGTCGAGGTGAACGCGCGGGTGCCGCTCGGGGCCACGGTCGAGGGGCTGCGACGCCTCCCCCGCGCCTGGGGCAACGTGCTCCTCTACCGGGAGGTCGGCGAGTCGGCGACCCTGTACCTGCAAGACGAGCACAAGGTCGGCAGGGTCACCACGCCCATGATCGGGGCCGCGGGCACGGGCGCGGCGCTCCGGGCCGTGGCGGAGCTCTGCGAGCTCGACCCGAAGTTCGTGGAGCGGACGGTCTGGTCGGAGCTCGCCCGCACCTCGAAGCTGCCCTGGTACGCCCGGCTCAAGCCGCCTGAGACCTTCGCGGGCCTCAAGGCCGCCGTCTTCGGGGACTTCACCTACCCTCTGGGTCTCGGGTACGCCCTCTCACGCGAGGTTGGCCTCGACGTCGCCGCGTGCGGGACGTACCTGACCCACCTCGAACGGGACTTCCTTTTCCACGCGCAGACCTTCACCGAAGGCGGCTTCGTCGAAGACGACCCCGAAAGGGTCGCCAACAAGATAGTGGCCGCCCGCCCCGACCTCGTGGTCGGCACGGAGCTAGAGAGGGCCGTCGCCACGGACCTGGACGTCCCATTTCTGCCCCTGTGCTACCCGACGGCGGGCCGCCCCTTCGTCGAGAACCCCCTCATGGGCTACAGGGGGTCGAGCATCCTCGCCGACAGGCTGGACGAGGCGTTGGGGTAGTTTTCAGGCTCTAGGCTCTAGGTTTTAGGTTCTAGGTTTTGGGGTGAGGATGTGGCGGGCGAGGCGTCCTCTCTTGGGGGTGGCGGGGTCGGGCTCTGTGCCTCTTACCACGCCCCTGATGCCTGCGGCCTGAAACCTGAAGCCTCCAGGTATAATCGCGGGCCGTGGGTATTCGAGACTTTATACAGTTGCTGGCGGAGCACCGGGAACGGTTGGCCGGGGGCCTGTCTGAGGATGAGCGCTCGGAGGTGCTGCGCGAGGCGGAGACGATGGTTGGGATGATCGACGCCGCCGTCAGGGAGCTCGAGTCCGTCATAAAGAACCGGCGCGTCAACCTTCCCGAAGAGCACGCCCTCCGGTTCGCCCAGGACGTCTTCCGGCACTTGCGCGAGGAGGAGGAGAGGGTGAAGGCCAAGGTTCGGGGGATGGGCCTCTAGCGCTTCAGCCCGGGTCGGGAATGGCTAGTCGTCTTCTTCGCCCTCGTCGTCGTCTTCCTCGCCGCCGCATCCGGCGGCGAAGGCCAGGGCCATAGCCGAGATCCCCGCCACGCCAAGCTTCAAGAAGGCCGCGCGGCTGATCTTCTCTTCCGTGTTCGGCATCGCGCCCCTTTCCAGGGTTCGTCGGGAACCCTTTGGACCTCTGCGGTCATTCTCTCCCGGCGAAGTTCGCGAGGCTCGATACACCGGCAACCCGCCGCCCCGGCGATACGACGGGGCTCTGGCGAGACCGAAACTGACGGTCTGGTCTCTTCGTATAGACTCTGTGGTGAACGACGCGCCTTTCAGGCGCCCACAGGAGGTACGCAAGGTCTTGAATCTCAGAACCCGAACACGCTGGCTTCTCTTGCTCGTGGCGGTCGCGGCCATCTCCGCGGGATGCTCGGGCGATAGGTCAGGGTCAAACGAGAGCGCCGCCGCGGCCCAGACACCCACGGAGTCGCCGCCGGCGCCCGCCGGGATACCCGCGGACGAGCCGGTGGCGAGGGTGGCCGCGGCGGTCAGCCCGAGCGTCGTGCAGGTCAACGTGGAGGTGTCGCAGCAGACGCCGCTCGGCACCCAGCAGGGCGAAGGGCTCGGGAGCGGTGTGATCTACCGCGAAGACGGCCACGTCATCACGAACGCCCACGTCGTCGATGGGGCCTCCGACGTGGAGGTAGCCTTCGCCGACGGCTCGACCGAGCCGGCCGAGGTCGTCGGCTCCGACCCGAACAGCGAGATCGCGGTCCTCAAGGTCGACCGCAACAACCTGCCGGCGGCGGCCTTCGCGTCGGACAAGCCGCCCATCGTGGGCCAGATGGCCGTCGCCATCGGCAGCCCGGCCGGCTTCGAGGCGACCGTGACGCTCGGCATCGTCAGCGCCGTGGGGCGGGACTTCCCCCCCGAGTTGACCCGCGGCGACAACAACGCCTCCCAGGCACTCTCCGACCTGATCCAGACAGACGCCGCCATCTCGCCGGGCAACTCGGGCGGGGCCCTCGTGGACCGCGACGGGAACATCATCGGCATCAACGTGGCCTACATCCCCCCCGCCGACACGGGCGCCGTGAACCTCGGGTTCGCTATCCCCGCGGACACGGCAATCTCCATCGCCGACCAGCTCATCGAGACCGGCGAGGTCACCACCCCCTACCTGGGCGTCATCACGGCCGACGTAAACCCCGATGTCGCCAAACAACTCGACCTCTCCGTGGACTCCGGCGCGCTGGTCAGGGAGGTTGAACCCGGCAGCGGCGCCGACGAGGCCGGGGTGCGCGTGGAGGACGTCATCACCGCCCTCGAAGGGGCCGAGGTCGCGAGCTACGGGGACCTTTTCGGCGCCCTGCGCGACTACCGGCCGGGCGACACCGTCGGCCTTACGGTGGTCCGGGGCGGCGAGGAGCGGACCCTCGACGTCACCCTCGGCGAGCGGCCGGAGAACACGTGAGGAACCCGTGGGCGCGCAGGGCGGCCGAGACCTTCGCCGTCCTCACGATGGGCGACGCTATCGTGGAGCTGGTCTCCCCCAGGGAGCACTCGCTGCTCTGGGAGACCGGCCCCGCCTGGAGCCGCGGCGTCGCCCGCTTCTTCGCCGAGAACCCAAACCTCATGCGCCTCCTCGGCGCCGCCCAACTCGGCTTCGGCCTCTGGCTCGCCCTGCGCCAGTACCGCGAGGAGTGAGGACCGAAAGAGGCCGGCCGGCGGGGTAAAATACCCGCATGGGCCACGACCACTCCCATACCAACCACTCTCACGGCGGGCACTCGCACGGGGCGGGCGCGGGCAAGCGCGCGCTCACGTTCGTCTTCGCGCTAACGACCGCGTTCCTGGCGGTCGAGGTCATAGGCGGGCTGTTGACCGGCTCGCTCGCGCTGCTGGCCGATGCCGGGCACATGGCCTCAGACGCCGTCTCCTTAGGGCTCGCGCTCTTCGCCGTCTGGCTGGCCGAGAGGCCGGCCACGCCGCAGCGGAGCTTCGGGTACAAGCGGGCCGAGATCCTGGCGGCTTTGGCCAACGGGGTAACGTTGGTCGCGGTCTCGGTCTGGATCTTTATCGAGGCCTTCGCCCGCCTGCAAGACCCGCCCCCCATCCTCGGCGGCTGGATGCTGGCCGTCGCCCTCGTCGGGCTCGCGACCAACGTCACCGGCGCCCTCGTCCTCTCCCGCTCCGGCGGCGAGAGCCTCAACGTCGAGGGCGCCCTCAGGCACGTTGTGGCCGACCTGCTCGGCTCCATAGGCGTCATCGCCGCTGCGGGCGTCGTCCTGCTCACCGGCTGGCGTTACGCCGACCCCATCATAAGCCTCGTTATAGGCGTCCTGATCCTGGGTAGCTCCTGGAAGCTCTTGCGCGAGTCCACGAACATCCTGCTCGAGTCCACCCCGAGGGACGTGGACGCCGAGAAGGTGGGCCGCAAGATGGCCTCCGTCGAAGGCGTCGAGGAGGTCCACGACCTGCACATCTGGACCATAACGAGCGGTTTTCCGGCCCTGGCCGCCCACGTCCTCGTCGGCGCATCCGAGAACTGCCACGCCCGCCGCCGCGACATCGAGGCCGTCCTCCTCCGCGACTTCGGCATCGAGCATACGACCCTCCAGGTGGACCACGCCGGCGACCACCACGCCTCTCTGCAAGCGCTCCGCTTCCCAGCCCGTCGCGACTAGGTCCCGGGCGATGGGCCGCTTCGGGAGGCTCAAGGCGTGGGCCGGGCGCCTCAAGACGGAGCTGCGCGCGTTGTACCTGGCCTACAGAGACCCCAGGGTGCCGTGGTACGCGAGGGGCCTCGCGATCATCGTGGTGGCGTACGCGTTCAGCCCGATAGACCTGATCCCCGACCCGATACCCGTCCTCGGCTACCTGGACGACCTGATCCTGGTCCCCTTGGGTATCGCGCTGGCCGTGCGCATGATCCCGCCGGAGGTGCTCGCCGAATGCCGCGCAAAGGCCCGCAACACCGAGACCAGGGCGGGGCCGAAGGGCACGGCGGCGGCCGTCGTCATCGTGGTCGTCTGGCTCGTTTTGGCCGCGCTCGCGGTCTACCTGACGGCCGGCGCCTTCGGGTTCCGGTAGCGTTTCGCGCGGGGAGAACCACCCCCGAGGTCGCCCTGGCTCCGGGGGACCCGGTCACAATCCGGTCACAAGGCCGGCCGCTGACGGGTGAGGGCTGACCGCTCCATATGCTAACCTCTATCCGCCAGAGAGCTAGACAGGGACGGGCAATTGGGCAACAAGCGTAGCGGGCAGGTCCAGACGACGGCCTCCTCCGGGCTGAACAGGACCTACCTCATCGTCGGGGCGATCATCGTGGTCTTCGTGGCCGGCTTTATAGCGCTGGTCGTGATCGACTCGCGCCAGCAGGCGGGTAGCTCGCCCCCGGGCGAGGTCGAGACCTACGACGTCGGGCCTGCGAACGAGCACACCGAGTCCGACGTGGACTACGAGCAGACCCCGCCGGCGGGCGGCGAGCACAACCCCGTCTGGCAGAACGAGGGGTTCTACGACGCGCCGGTACGTGACGAGAACGCGGTCCACACCATGGAGCATGGGGCGGTCTGGATCACCTACTCCCCCGACCTGCCGCAAGCCCAGAAAGACCAGATACGCCAGCTCGTCGAGGGCCAGACCTGCATGGTCGCGAGCCCCCACCCGGACCTCCCAACCCCCGTCGTGGCCTCGGCCTGGGGCAAACAACTGACCCTGGAGAGCGCGGACAGCCCCGACCTCGAACAGTTCGTCCGGGCCTACCGCCTCGGTCCCCAGACCCCCGAGGTCGGCGCCACCTGCAGCGGCGGCACGGCCGACACCCTCTAGAGATGGCCCCGAAGACCCCTAGAGACGCGGGGCCGCTCATCCTGCTGCTCTCCGCCGCCACCGTGCTCTTCGCGGCGCTCGCGCTGTGGCTCTACCTCACGGGCCAGGAGCCGGGGGACAACTCGGCGGAGGCCGGGTTCGTGCGGGACATGTCCGTACACCACGCGCAGGCTGTGGAGATGGCCGAGATCGTTCGGGACAAGACCGGTAGCGAGGAGGTGAGGCTTTTGGCCGCCGACATGGCGCTCACGCAGCAGGGCCAGATCGGGCACATGCAGGGCTGGCTCGACTCCTGGAACCTACCCGCCACCGGCGCGGAGCCCGCCATGTCCTGGATGGGCCACCCGACGCAGGCCCGCATGCCGGGCATGGCCTCGCCCGAAGAGATACAACGCCTGCAAAACGCGTCCCCCGAAGAGGCGGACGAGATCTTCCTCAGGCTGATGATCCCCCACCACCAGGCAGCCGTCCCCATGGCCGAGGCGGTCATGGAGAGGACAGACCGGCCCGAGGTCGAGAACCTCGCCGGGGCCATCGCCGCCTCCCAGAGAGGGGAGATCCAGGTGATGAAAGACATGCTCGAAGAACGCGGGGCCGAAGCCCCGGAAAGCTCGCGCGGACACGATCACTCGCACTAAGGCTTCAGGCTATAGGCATCAGGCATCAGCAGATAGGCCAGGTGGCGGTGGAGGACCGGCCTTGTAGCGTCACCCGCACCTTGCCGTACAAGAAACCGGGGGCGGATGCCGACTACTCCGGCCAGCAGTAGCTGAAACCTGAGAGCCTCCGCGTCGGAGGCGACCTGAAACCCGATGCCTATTCAATCCCGCCTCACGACCCCCTGGCGCCAGGCGTAGACGGCGGCCTGGGTCCGGTCGGCGAGGTGGAGCTTGCCGAGGATGTTCGAGACGTGGCTCTTTACGGTCTTCTCGCTGACGTAGAGGCGGGCCGCTATCTGGGCGTTGCTCATGCCGTCGGCGATCAGCTTCAGCACCTCCAGCTCCCGCTCGGAGAGCTCGCGGAAGACGTTCGGCTCGTCGCGGCGGGCGCCGTGGAGCTCTCTGACGACCCTCGCGGCGACGCGGGGGTGGAGGACCGCCTCGCCCGCGGCGGCCTTGCGGACGGCGTCGGCCAGCTCTTCCGGGCCGATCTCCTTGAGGACGTAGGAGAGGGCGCCGGCCCGGATCGCCGGGAAGACGTGCTCGTCGTCGTGGTAGGAGGTGAGCATGACCACGTTCGTGCGGGGCGAGGAAGCCGTCAGGCGCCGGGTGGCCTCCACACCGTCCATGCCCGGCATGATCAGGTCCATCAAGGCGACGTCGGGCGCGTGCTCGGCCGCGAGCTTCACCGCCTCCTCCCCGCCCCCCGCCTCGGCGACCACGGTCAGGTCTTCCTGCGTCTCCAGGAACGCCCGCACGCCCTGGCGCACGAGCGCGTGGTCGTCCACCAGCAGGACGGTTATGGGTTCGCTCACGGCGTCTTCCCTTTCTTGGATGGGTCTCTGAGCGGGCAGACGGCCGTAACCCGCGTGCCCCTATCTGGCTCGCTGTCCAGGGTGATGCGGCCACCCAGCTTTACCAGACGCTCGCGCATGCTCTGGAGGCCGAAGCCGCCGCCGGAGCCGCGGGACGGGTCGAAGCCCCGCCCATCGTCGGCCACGCGGAGCGTCACGTTACCGTCGGTGTAGGAGAGGTCCACTTCGGCGTGCCCCGCGCCGCTGTGGCGGGCGACGTTCGCCAGAGACTCCTGGGCGACGCGGAAGAGGGCCTGCTCGACGTCCAGCGGCGCCTCGCGCTCGCCCCGGACGTGGAATTCGGCCGGGATCTCAGCCCCCTCGGACCAGCGGGCGACGTACTCGCGTAGGGCAGCGGCGAGACCCTTGCCTTCCAGAGCCGCCGGGCGCATCTCGGCTATGAGGATGTTCAGCTCCTTCTGGGCCTGGCGGACCAGCTCGTCGGCCTGGCCTAAGTGGGACTCGGCCGAGTCGGTGTCCTTCTGGATCAGGGCGCGGGCTGTGGCGATCTGGAGCGAGACGGCGAAGACCTGCTGCTTGACGGAGTCGTGCAGGTCCCGCGCGAAGCGGTTGCGCGCCTCCAGCGTCGCGAGCTCGCCGCGCGCCTGTAGGAGGTTCTCAAGATCCGCCGCCATCTGGTTGAGCTCCCTGCTGAGTTGGCCTAGCTCATCTTTTGAGCGGTCCTTGGCGGTAACGGAGAAGTCGCCGCGGCTCCAGGACCGCGCGGCGCGGGCGAGGTTGCCGATACGGCGCGTTATGCCCCAAGCCGTGAAGAAGCCGAAGATGAGGCCGAGAAAAGCGGCCGGGACCGTCAGCAAGACCGCGCTGACGCCGACCGTGACAAGGAGTGGCCCCGTAAGGTTGGGGATGCGCACGGTGCCCACGAGCGCCCCGGCCAGGCGGCCGTCCCCGCCTTCTATGGGCGTGACCATCACCATCTGCCCCCCGGACGTGTTCGCCACGAGGTTCCTCGCCTTCTCCTCCCCCCCCAGCGCCGAGGCAAGCAGGGGATCAAGCTCCGGGATGCGTCCCGCCTCGAAGGGCTCGCCCTCGCGGAAGTCGTCCGTTTTGGGCACAGAGACCACGAGGGTCCCCTCCTCGTCCACCAGGAACAGGGAGCCCTGGTCCGCCGTGAAGCCCAGCCCCCCGTCCGGCGGGGGCCTGTCGGCGCCGCGGACATCGGAACCCTCCGCGAACCAGGTCAGCTCCTCCCGCAGCCTCTCCTCGTTCGGCGGGTCCTGGGAGAGCGGTCTCTCCAGTCGCGGCACGAACTCGTCCCTTACGCTCTGCGCCAGCAGGATGGGCAAGAGGTCCGAGCGCACAAAGACCACCAGCGCGCTCACCAGGATCAACTCCAGCACGAGCAGGGCCACCACTGTAACCAGCGTGTAGCTGAACGTCAGCTTCCACCGCAGCCGCCGCAGCGAGAAGATGTTGCTTTTCACGGGCGCTCTCTCTTCATCGTGAAAGCAGTTTAGTCCTACCGGGGCCGCAGCACATCGGTCCGGGGACCTACCCGCGATAGACCTCCGGGATTACGCGAATGCCCGCGCGACCCTCGCCCGGCTGCCGGAGCCCCCGGCCGGCAGCTTCGCGGGTCTCCCCGTGCCGCGCCGGACGGCGGGAAGATCGTCCCCGAGCCGTAGCCGCTATCGGCCCGCAGACCGATGACGCACCGGGCGCGTCAGGGCATTATCTGTGGTGTCGATACGGATCACGGAAGGAAGGGAGGATCATGGCGGGGATAACCTACGGGGCGACGGTCGCGCCGGACACGCAGGTCATCGGTAGGAGGGTGCTGGCGACGGTGATCGACCTGGTGCTGCTCGGGGTCTTGGGCAGCCTGTTCGCCGCGCCGGGGGCCCTGGTCGACGGCTGGGGCTCGGGGCAGTTCTCCGACGCCGCGTCGGGCGTGCTCTTCTCCTTCGGGGGCCTCGCGGTCCTGCTCGTCACCTTCGCGTACTTCGCGATCATGGAGGGCCGCTTCGGCCAGACCCTCGGCAAGATGGCTCTGGGCATAAAGGTGGTTCGGGAGGACGGCGGGACGATCGGGACCAGGGAGGCCGTCCTGCGCACCCTGATGCGCATCGTGGACAGCATCGGCTCCTACCTCGTCGCGCTCGTCGTGGCCCTCGTCTCGGGCAAGAACCAGCGCCTCGGCGACATGGTGGCGAAGACCCTGGTGGTCCGCGCGTAGAACCTGGATTATCCGCCACAAACACGGGCCGCGTACCCATTCTGGGTGCGCGGCCCGTGGCCGTCGGCATCTCTCTGGATAGATCCGCCCGGCGCAGCCCGTGTCTGCGGTAGCGAAAAGCGCGCTAGGTCCGCGGAGGGACCGTGGACTTTTTCATCCCGTCACCAAAGATGTCCTTGGCGATCTTGAGGCCGAGTGGAACGCCGCCGACGTTCTGGCCGAGGTCGAGGGCGCCGTCGCTATCGACTGCGAAGGCATCGAATACCCAGTGAACGCCCAGGTAGACCCGGCTGCGGCCGTTCTCCTCGATCATCCTCCAAAGGCCGTCGGGGAAGTCGCGGACGTGCCTGGGACGCACGGTCCCCTTGTTGTCCTTGTTGAAGCCGTCGTACTCATCCGACACGAACACGAGGCCGTCGAACAGGGTGTCTGGATCCTGGTCCCCTACGTTCGGGTCGTAGAAGAGCCTCGTGATATGGAAGGCCGCCGCACCGAAGGTGGCGTGCCCGGACGGGTAGGCCGGGAAGGGCGGCGTTGTGTTCTTGCCGATCACGTTCGTGTTGGGCGCGCCGAGCGGCAGCCAATCCGGCTGGCACTCATCGTCCATGTCGTTGTTGCCCTCCGCCGCCGGGCCCATGGACTGGTCGTGCTCGCGAACGCCCAGGACGGGGCGCCAGAGGTCGTGGATGTACTTCTGGTCCCACGCCAGGATCCCAGCGTCGGCCATCGCGACGTTTACCAGCGCGAACAGCCTGGCGTTCTGCTCCGGGGTATTACCCTTCGCGACGGCGACTTCACGCACGATCTGGTTGTACAGGCGCGGCGGCGTGCCGAGGCCAGAGGCCCCGTCGTAGCCCCAGTAGGTTCCGATCACCGTCTCGTCCGCCGTGCGGTGTTCGAAGTCCGGGTCGGGGGGCACGCTACCCATCAGTTCCGGCGCGACGCCCTTTGACGTACCTCCCTTAACGCCCTCCTGTACTCCGGGTCGACCAGACGCGGTGGGGCGTCGAGCTCGTGCCGGTCCGTGACGGCGAAGCACCTAGACCCGGCGCCGTAGAACGGGGCGTGGTAGCCCTGATCCGGCCTGTCCGGGTCCGGCCGGTGCGCGCCACGGGCCATCGACGGCGCGTACCCACCGTCGCCCGCGCCGGGATCTCCCTTCCGGTCAGCCAGTATGTTCCTGGCGACCAGCAGGCCGAACCTGTGACCTTTTCTCAGGCCCGCGCCCGACAGGCCCGCCTCGGCGTGTTTCCGGTCGAAGAACTGCCTCTGGCTCGGGAAGAGGCTCGACAACGTGGCGTGCGCCGCCCCAGCCACCGCCGCGCCCACTGAAGACCCGGACGCCGGCTTGGGGGTTAGATAGTGGGTGAGGGCGGCCTGGGAAGCCCCGACGAAAGCGTCGTACATGGCCAGATGCACGATGGCCAGGGCGCGCGAGCTGAGCGTGGGGCCCGTCTGCTCCCCCTCTCCGTTTGTGTGGCTCACCCGGTTGGCCTCGAGCGCGACGTCGTTCCAGTACAGGATGGGGTCCATCTCTCTCCTCCATGCTTCCGCTTTGCCGATACTGTCATCGCCAATATCACACGCGCCCGTGAATCGACGATGAAACACCGATGAGAAGCTGCCCCTGGACGTTTTAACGGCACTATCCGAAGTCCGACCATTCTTTCTACTCCATCTTTGCGGCCGATCGGCCGCAACCTCGAAGAAGATGCCCGCGGGGGAGCTCTGCGGCGACCCTGTGTCGCGAGGTTGGGACTGGGATGAGTTCGCGTTCGAGGCTATTGCAGGGAGTCAAGCTGCGTTCACGCCGGGGGCCACGAGCGGCCCCCGGCGTGGATCTCCTACTCGTAGCGCAGCGCCTCCGCCGGGTAGACTTTCGATGCCTGGCGGGCCGGCAGGAACGTGGTGAGGAGTGAGGCTACGTAGGCGAGGCCGATGACAACGCTCAGGGTGGTCCACGGCACCGTGTACTGGATGCCGGTGAACTGCTCGGCGAACGAGTCGACGATCCCGACCGAGAGCGCCGCCCCCAGAGCCACCCCGAGCCCGATGCCGAGCAGGGCTACGAAAGAGGACTCTATGAGGAACGCGAGCCGCACCTGGCCCCGCTGGAAGCCCAGGGCCCTGAGCATCCCGATCTGCTGCCGCCGCTCGACGACGGAGCGGGCGGCGATGACGCCCAGAGCCGCGATGCCCACGAGAAGACCCAGGCCCATGAAGCCCATGAGCAGGTTGTTGAAGAGCCCCTGGGAGGCGGAGCCGTCCCTTATCTCCTGTTCCACGGAAACGGCCTGCAACCCGTTCTCCGCGAACGCCTTCTCGAGGTCCTTCGTCACGGCCCCCGCCTCTGCCCCGTCCGCCAGCCTGAACTGGTAGCTCTGGGCTGGCACGGGCGAGCCGGCGAGGTCGTCTATGGTGGCCGCAGAGGTCATAACGCTCGGCGCGAAGAACGCCGAGTCCTCCAGCACGCCTATGATGCGCAGCTCCCGCGTCTGGCCGGACTCCGGGTCCTCGGCCCGGATGTACAGGTCGTCCGGCAGCGCAGGGTCGTCCCCGTAGAAGCCGGAGAGCTCTATGGAAGACTGCCCGCCGTCGAAGGCGAAGTTCTCCCTGGTCGGCGCGAGGTCGGCCGAGATAACCGCCGTGTTGGGCTCATCCCGGAGCGCCGTCCACACGTCCCCACGCGTGTCGTACTCCGCGACGGTGGTCTTGAAGCCGTAGCCGACGTTCTCGGTGTAGCCGCCGTCCACGCCCTGCACGAAGAGGGTGTCGGGCTGGCGGTCAGTGTCCCTCTGCTTCGCCTCGACGGGGAGCCCCGAGATGGTCCCAACGGCGGTGATGTCGTCCTCGTTTACGCCTTCGGCGTCTTTCAGAGACTCGTTCATGTCCTCTATTGGGACCGCGTAGCCGGCGTCGGCGCGAACGTCGAAGCCACCCGAGAGGCGGTCGGTGTCGGAGAAGATGGATCCGAAGGCGGCCGTTATAAAGCTCATGGTGACGATGGTGAAGACGACGAGGGAGAACATGGCGAGGGTCATGCCGGTGCGGAAGCGGCTCTGCATCGGGTAGGAGACGGCGGCACGCAGGACGGGTGGCATACCCCTTATCCAGCCGAACATGGCGACTACGGCGCCGAGGAGCAGGTCGGAGTTGTGGATCACGATCCACACCCCGGCGAGCACGATCATCACCCCTGAGATAAAGAACAGGTCTATCCCTTCGGTCATCCCTTCCGGGGCGAACGAGACTGGCAACAGCCAGAGCCCGAGCAAAAGCACCCCGGCGGCGGTGAAGGCGACCCGCTCCGGCAGGCGCAGTATTCTCGCTATGAGCGCCGCGCCCACGATGAGAAGGGAGAGCCCGAGCATGTAGAGCCCCATCTGCTCCGCCTGAAGGCCTTGGAACGTCAGCGCCGCGCCGGCGACCGGGGTGGCGAGCGCGAGCAAGACGCCCCTCACCGAGCGGCCCTTCTTGTCCGGCTCGGGGATGTCGCGGATGGCGCGGACCACGTTCAGGCGGCTCACGCGCCAGGAAGATATGAGAACGACGGCGAAGGTGAGGACCATGCCGAGGCAGAAGGCTATGACGATGTTCTGGGGGCTCGTGGCGAAGCGGATGTCGAAACCGGAGCCGGCGAAGGCCTCGCCGAGCACGCGCACCATCAGCCAGCCGACCCCGACGCCGAGCACGCTGCCGATGGCGCTCGCGATCACGGCGTACATCGCCCCCTCGAAGGCGAACATGCGCATCAAGTGCCCCCGCCGCATCCCGACGGCCCGCGCGATGCCGAGCTCGTGCTTGCGTTCGGCGGCGAGCATGACGAAGATCAGGAAGATCAAGAGCACCCCGGCGGCCACGGAGAACTGCCCGAAGAGCAGGAAGATGCTCGTAAAGGTCTCCCCGCCCTCGTCGGCCTGGTCTATGGCCTCCTTCTTGACGGGCTCGGCGGCGAGGTCGTTCTCCCTGAGGACCGGACCGAGGTCATCTACCGTATCGCTCGTGCCGGCGCCGCCCTCGACGGCCGGGCCCTCGTGGGTCACGAGGACGGAGTTGATCCTACCCTCCTCCCCCACCATCCCCTGCAACCTCCCCAGCGGCATGACCATGGACGCGGAGGCGGACGGGTTCGCCCCGCCCTCGTAGACGCCGGCCACCGTCAACTCAGACGGCTCGGGCGCGACGGTGGCCTCCTCGACGCTGCCACCCGCGGCACGGGCCGCCGCGGCGAGGTCGGCGTTGCCGCCCGCGTTGACGTCAGGGCTCCGGGGCGAGCCGGGATCGGCCTCCGGCTCCGGGGCGAGGGTGGCGCGGACGACGTCCCCCTCGCCGACGCCGAGGCCACTGGCGGCATCGGCGCTCAGGTAAACCTCGTCCTTGCCGAGGTCGCCAACGCCCAGGGTCCCTTCCGAGGCGGTCGTGAGGCGGTCGAAGCCCTGCATGGAGTCTCCGTCGATGCCGAGCACGCTTACGGCCGGCTCGCTGAGCTCGGTGCCCCTGGCGGTGACGGGGACGGTCTCTGTGGCGAGCGGGGCGACGCCGGCGACGCGCTCGTTGCCCGAGAGACGGTCGCGGACGTCCGTGGCGACCCCCTCTTCGAAGTAGCGGGCGCGTTCGGCGGTCGTCTCGCCGAAGGGGTCGCCGCCCGAAGAGCTCTGGCCCTTGGCCTGCACCTGCACGTCCACCTGGCCGAGGTTCTCAAGAGACTGGAGGCGCAGGGAGTTCGTGAGGGTGTCGCCGGTGGTGAAGGAGGCGGAGAAGAGCATGGTCGCGAGCATCAGGCCGAGGATGACGAGCCCCGTCTGCGCGCGCCTTCGCGGCAGGTTGCGGGCGGCCATCCTGAAGGAGACGCGGTTGCGCAGGGCGCTCGCGACGGTAAGGAGGAGGCCGACGCCGAAGACGGCGAGGAGTACCCACATCAGCTGCGTCGTCGGGACGCCGAAGAGGCTCTCCATCCTACTCCCCCCTGCCGTTCGGCTCGTCGCTCGTGATGTTGCCGTCGCGCATCAGGATCGTGCGGTGGGCGCGGGCGGCGACCGCGGCGTCGTGGGTGACGAGGACGAAGGTCTGGCGCTGCTCCCCGTTCAGCCGAACCAAGAGGTCCATGATGCCCTTGCTCGTCTCCGAGTCGAGAGCGCCCGTCGGCTCATCGGCCCAGACGATTGCGGGGTTGTTTACGAGCGAGCGGGCGACGGTCACGCGCTGCTGCTGGCCGCCGCTCATCTCGTTCGGGCGCTTGCTCGCCTGCTCCGGGAGGCCGACCATCTCAAGGGCATCAAGCGCCCAGCGGCGGGCCTTCTTAGGCTTCTTGCCGGCGACGAGCAGGGGAAGCTCAACGTTCTCCACCGCGGAGAGGACCGGGATCAGGTTGTAAGACTGGAAGATGAAACCCATCTTCTCCGCCCGAAAGCGCGTCCGCCGCTTGTCAGACATCCCCCCGATTGACTCGCCGTCAACGAGGACCTCGCCGTCGGAGAGGTCGTCGAGGCCGGAGAGGACGTTAAGAAGCGTCGTCTTGCCGCAACCGGATGGTCCCATGATGGCGACCATCTCCCCGCGCCGGATGCCGAGGTCAACCCCGCGCAGCGCGCGCACCCGCAGGCCGCCGGCCTCGTAGACCTTCTGCACGCCGGCGGCCTCGATCATCAGGTCCGCGCCGTCCATCACGGGATCTCCTCGCTCCTCGACTCCGGCCATCTTCTCGACAAACATCCCGGCCTCCTACGACGCCTCTACACTACGTCCCAGACCCTAGGCTGGTTTCCGCCCGCCCACATCGTCCGGGAGACCCATTCCGGCTACGCCCGCAGGTCTAATCCCGTATCGACCGTCCTGCCGCCCTCCCTCGGGCAGGGTCAAGCGACGAGGAACCCGAGATACAGGGACCGAGCGTTAGCCGGCCGCCCGCCCGCGCAGATCAGACAGCCGCTCTTCCAGGACGGCCGCGGGGACGCCCATGCGGGCCAGCATCCTCGCGGCCATGCCGTCGACGTTGCGCAAGGCTCCGAGCAGCACGTGCTCGGTGCCGATGTGGCGGTCCCCGAGCCTCATCGCCTCCCCGAGCGCCCGCTCCAGGGTCTTCTTCGCCGCGGGCGAGAAAGGTATGCGACGGCCCCTTGGTATCCGCATATCAAAGGCCTCCCCCGCCTCCCTGCGTATGTCCTCCAGAGAGATCCCCACGTAAGCGAGCGCCTCATCGGCCATCATTTCGGATTCCTCGCGGGCGGCCTCCAGGGTCACGCCCAGGGAGGAGAGCGCCTCGGCCGCCAGCCCCTCGCCGGCACCTAGAACTCCGAGCAAGAGATCCTCATCACCCACCGAGTCATGGCCCAGCGTCCGGGCCTCCTCCAGGGCGGCCTCCACGCTTGCGCGGGTCTCTCTGGCGAAACGGTTGAAGATCACCCGTCCTTCCCCCTTCGTCCCGGTCCTCGCCGGGCGTACGCGTCCCTGATCCTCTTCGCGTGCTTCTTGTGCACGGCCTGCTTGCTCACCCCCAACACCTCAGCGATCCTCGCCCAGGACCATCCCGCACAGACAAAGGCGTTCTCGACCTGCGCCGCCTCCAGAGCTTCCAGCGTGCGCCTCAGCGCCACCACCGCCTCCAGACCCCTGCGCGGATCCTCCGGTCCACCAACCCCTGTCCTCGTCGTCTCGTCCATGCGTCAATATTAGTTGACGGATAAGAGTTTGTCAACCAATATTGACGGAACTCTGGGCGGCCTCTTCCCGGTGGTCTGGGATCGGGTCTCTTGGCGCTGTGGCGCGTGTGGTGCGAGAATAGCGCCACTTCATGCTCCGCACTGTGATCGCAACGAGGTACGTCACGCCCCTGCGCGAGGGGGGCTCGTTGCCGGCGATCGTCGAGGCGGACGACCTCGGGACCTACGTGCTCAAGTTTCGCGGCGCTGGGCAGGGGCGCAAGGCGCTCATCGCGGAGCTTATCGCGGGTGGGATCGGGCGCGTTTTGGGCCTCGCGGTGCCTGAGATAGTCCTCGTCGACGTCCACCCCGACCTCGGCCGGGCCGAGCCGGACCCCGAGATTCAAGACCTTCTCCGCGCCAGTCGCGGCCTGAACCTCGCCCTCGACTACCTGCCCGGCTCTCTAGGCTTCGACCCGCTCGTGGGGCCGCCGGACGGTGGCCTGGCCTCGCGCATCCTGTGGTTCGACGCGCTCGTCCAGAACGTGGATCGAACGCCCCGCAACACGAACCTGCTCGTCTGGCACGGGAGGCTCTGGCTCATAGACCACGGCGCCTCCCTGTACTTCCACCACAACTGGCCCGGCCGCGATGGGCCCGCGCTAGAAGCCGTGGCCCAGAGGCCCTTCGCCGCGGCCCGCGACCACGTCCTGCTGCCCTTCGCGGACAAGATCCCGGAGGCCGACGCGGACCTCGCCCCCCGCCTTACCGCCGAGGTTCTGGGGGAGATAATGGGCTCGATCCCCGACGAGTGGCTCGCGTCCGAACCCGGCTTCGGCGACCCGGAAGGGGTCCGCGACGCCTACGTCTCCTACCTCGCGTCCCGTTTGCGGGAGCCCCGCGTGTGGGCGCACGCGCTCGAAGAGGCCGGGAGGGAATGGCTTGCCTAGCCCCTTCGAGTACGCCCTGCTCCGCGTCGTCCCCCGCGTCGAGCGGGGCGAGTTCGTCAACGCGGGTGTCGTCCTCTACTGTCAGGAGAAACGGTTCCTGAAGGCCGCCATAGACCTCGACCCCGGGCGGCTGCGCGCGCTCGCCCCGCGCCTGGACCCCGAGGCCGTGCGGGCGCACCTGGAGGCCGCGCATCGCGTCTGCGCCGGCGGCCCCGGGGCCGGGCCCATCGGCCTTTTGCCCCCCGTCCAGCGGTTCGGGTGGCTCGTCGCGCCGCGAAGCACGATCGTCCAGCCCGGTCCCGTTCACACCGGCCTTGTAGAAGATCCACAAGAGGCCTTAGACCACCTCCTGAAGACCATGGTCAGCCCACCGGAGTAGCCGCCGGGCCCTTACAGGTATCCCAGGAACGCGGCGGTGCGGTCGTTTATCCCGGCAAGAGCCTCTCTCGACGGGACGTGGCGGTTGTTGGGGAGTGTCTCGGTCTTTAGGTTGGGGATGATCTCCCCGGCGCGAGGAATGACTCTCTGCGCGGGGAAGAACAGGTCGTTCTCGGCGGCAAAGAGCAGCGTGGGTGATTCGTAATCTGCGAGCTCCTCTCCGGTCGCGGCCCGGGGAAGTTCCCTGTCCAGCTTCACGTGCCTGTAGACGAGGCCGAGCTGGCGGACGTACGGCTCTTCGAGATCCGTCAGGATAGGGCGCGCAGCACGGATCAGACGCTTTCGTTTCGGGGACGCGCGGTAGAGGAGGGCGGGCAGGGCCGTTCTCCTGATCATCGGCCAGATCGGGCCAAGGGCTATGCCGGCCGGTGAGACCAGCACGGATCCGGCGATGCGCCCCGGCGCGAGGCCGGCCAACCTCAAGATAAGGCCGGCCCCGTAGGAGATACCGACGAGCGGCACCCGACCGAGGCCGAGGCCGTCGAGCACGTCCACGAGCCAGCGCGCGTGCCCGTCTCCTTTGGCGGAGGGACGGGTCCGGGCGCTGCGGCCCGGCTGGCCGATGATGTCCGGCGCGTAGATCCGGAACGCGGCCGCGAGCGGCAGGAACCACGAGAGGCACATCGGGTTCAGGAAGTTGCCGCCGGGAAGGACGATGAGGGGAGGCGCGTCTTGAGGGCCGGCCAGGATCACGTGCGTCTCCCCGAGGCCCGTGGCGATCATGCGCGTCTCACATCCGGACCCGAGCCGCGCCAGCGCCTCCTCGTAGAGCGCCGCAAGCTCGGCCTCGCCCCCGGGGCTGCGGTAGATGGAGGACCCGCCCATGGGATCAGGCCGAAGACGCCGCCGGCGTCTCCCTACCCGCGATCCCTCTCAAGAAGGATCATCATGATGACGCCGGCGAGGATCAGGTCCTCCTCCTCTTCGGAGAAGTCCTTGAGCTTCTCGAGCCGGAAGCTGCTCTCGAAGACGGACCTCTGCTTCGCCACTCGCAGGGCCGGCCCGCCGCGCAACTCCACGATGTAGGCCGGGTTGAAGAAGAGACCGCCTAAAGCGTCGCCGAACGGTATCGCCTCCATGAGGCCGTCGAGCACCTTGACCCAGGGGTTCTCCTCGTGGATGGACCCGACGCCGCTGCCGGAGGCGTTGGTGAGCGCGTAGGTGCTCTTCCAGAGGGAGCGCATCCCCTCCTGGCGGACGGCGCCTATCCGCGTCCCGTCGGGGAGGTTCACGCCGTAGCTCGCGCCGAAGTCGAGCATCCTGTCGGCCTTTATGCGAAAGAGAAGCTTCCTCTGGTCCTCGTCCGCGTAGACGCCGACGTCCTCCTTGAGCCTGAACTTCTTCTTGCGGACAAAGGCGATAAGGTTCCCGCCCGCGTCGGTCACCCGGACCCTGGTGCCGATGGTCGCTATCTTGAACCTCAGGTCGAGCGGGTAGTTCATCAAGCGCCGATCTCCTCCTCCGGGTAACGTTGCCTCTCACCGACAGGACGCCGCAGCAGGCGGACCACCCCGGTCGTGCGCACGACGTCCTGACGCCGCAGCTCGCGCAGGAACGCGAGCAGCTCGGGGTCCTCGTCCCTGGTCGCCTGCCGGATGTGCGCGTCGTAGGACTCGGCGCTCTCCAGCACGTCTAGCAGGAAGTCCGTCAGCTCGCCGTCCCTGGTTCTCACGGCTGGACTGGACGGCGTCTTCCTCGGCGGTCCCTCTCTCTCGGCGTGTATCACAAGGTTCTCCTTCCCTGCCGTTCCATCATACTCTTACGCACGGGGATGGCAAAAGGCTTCAAGCGCCGGCGCCCCCGACGCAAAACGTCGGGGGCGCCGGGTCCGTCGGGCTACTCTCTAGCGGTTCTCGATCAGGTCGGCCACTATCGGGTAGCGATACTCGCCCTCCTTGCTGACCTTGTAGGCCGCGTAGCCCATGTGGGCGAACGGCACGACGGTCAGGATCATCATCGCCGGGATGAGCAGGAAGCCTATGAGCACGAACGTCAGCAGGATCGTCAGCGCCCACCCGATGCCGAGGATCGCGAGCCACGCCCCCTGGTAGGCCGCCGACTGCAGCGCGTTGAACGCCACCTTCGACGAACGGTCCCTGTATATGAGCCACACGATAAGCGCCGCCACCGGCCCGAGGAACAGCGTGAAGATGTTGAGGAAGCCGCTCAGGTGCGAGAGCACCGACCACGTCCTCTCCTCCCGCGTCCCCATCGCGACGGACCCGCGCCCGGCGGCCTCATCCTCGATGGCCCTGTAGCCCGTCTGGTCCTGTCCCGTCTGGTCCTGCCCCGCGTGGTCCTCCTCCACGGCCCTGGGCCCGACGGACTCCCGCCCGGGCTCCGGCTGCGCGGAGAGCCCGTAGTTCTGTTCCCTCGACTCCATTCTGTGGTTCCTCTCTGTCGTTTTTTCCAGCCTGCACGAATAAGTTAAGCCCCCACCCCCTCGACCGCATCGGACCCCGGACCGAAAAGGGGTAGTCCTTCGGGTGGAGGGTCGGCGCGCCTCAGGGGGCGGTTTCCGCTGTGCTAGGATCAACGCTCCGATGGAAGAGTCCCCGACAAAAAACCAGGGAAACCGCGTCAGGAGCCTGCTGCGGGCTCTGGCGACCGCCGCCCTGGTCTTCGCCGTGGATCAGGGGCTGAAGGCCGTCGTGGAGAGCTCCATTCGGGTCGGGGAGAGCATCCCGCTCGTGCCTGGTCTCTTGAGCCTCACGCACATCAAGAACGACGGCGGCGCCTTCGGCATCCTCGGCGGGAGCCAGCTCTTGCTGCTCGTCGGGAGCGCGGTGGCCGTCGGGGTCGTCTTGTGGATGCTCCTCTCGGGACCGACCTCGCGGGCAACGACCTACGGGTGCGGCCTGATCCTGGGTGGTGCGGCCGGCAACCTGCTCGACCGCCTGACGGCAGGCGAGGTCACCGACTACGTCCACTTCTCTTTCTGGTACATCTTCAACGCGGCCGACACCGCCATAACCGTCGGCGTCGGCCTCTTGCTGCTCTCGGCCCTGCAGCCAGAGGGGGGCGGGCGGTCGTCCAACGATCACCCCGCCGACCAAACTTCCTTGCGTTAGAGATCTCTAATCCAGCTCTAATCTGCCGTTAATCTTTCAAACACACTTTACCTGCGACGACGCACGCGGGCAGAGGGGGTAGAACGGCGCAGAGACCTTACGGAAGTCTCGGGAGGAGAACGGTTGATCCAGAGAGAGGACGCAAGCTCATGAAGAAGCTCACGATGTTGGCGGCGATGCTGGCCCTGGCGCTGCTGATCGCCGCCCCGGCCTCGGCCCAGGTGATCGACGTGGACGACGACGAAACCTCGGCCGGGGGCGTCACCACCATCCCCGACGACGGCTTCGGCGCCGGCTTCCCGTTCGACGACGATGACGGCTTCGACGTTGGCGGGGTCACCTCGTTCGAAGATGACGACGATCTCGGCGACGACGATCTCGACGACGACGATCTCGGTGACGACGATGGCACGGGCGGCGACGATGACGAAGGCATGGACGATGGCGACGACGGTGATGACGACTAGGCCAGGGTCGGGCCGCTAGGCGGGATCACCACGGTTACCGGGGCCCGGGGACGACCTCCCCGGGCCCCGCTCGCATCCTCTACGCCAGGCGGCTCAGGACGAAGGCAAGGAGGAACCCGAAGGTGGTGACGACGCCCACCACGGGGCCACCGTCCTCGTAGGCCTCGGGCATCATGGTGGAGGCGAGCATGGTGAGGATGGCGCCGGCGGCGAAGGATTGGATGGCGGCGACCACGTCCCCGACGCCCCGGCGACGGGCTCTTACCGCTCTATGAGACGCTCGTACACGGCCCGGTAGCGGCCGATCGTCTGTCGCAGGTCTTCGGTGGATTGTTCCTCCGAATCCCCATCGGAGGTCCGGGCCGAACGGGCGACCACGTCGGCCCGGATACGGCGGGCCTCGCGGTAGTCGTCGGCGACGTCGGGGTGCATGGCGGCCAGGTTCTTCTCCGTCTCCTCGTCGCTCTGGGATGAGTCCGTGACGAAGCGGCGCTCGTTGAGGATGTCTGCTACGGTGCGGTCGGCCATCTCTATGGACTTCTCCGGGTTGTCCACGAAGACCCGCTCCACCTCGCCCCACTGACCCTCGAAGTGCTCCCGCCGCTCGTCCGAGAGCGGCTCGGCGCTCCGCTCCACGCTGCCGCGTCTTCGCCGGAGCTCCTTGTCCGCCTCCTCCTCCGACCCCGTCTCCCGGGCGGTCCGCTCGTACTCGGAGCCGAACTCCTCGCGGCTGCGCTGCCTCTGTTGCTCCTGCCGTCTCGCCCGGCTCCGCCGCACGGCGAAAAAGATCGCGAGTAACAAGATCACCACGACGACGATCACGATGATAGTAACAAGCAACGTAGTATTCAAGACCCTTCCTCCTTCCCTTCGTTTACCCAGTTTTGTTCCCCCAAACGAAACGTACGTAACGCGATCCAACACAGGAGCGGTTTCCCATCCGGCCCGTCGTGGCATAAAATCCACGGTGGCGGTGACGCCGCCCAGCTAGCGAGAGGAGCGACGCATGACCGAGCGCGATCGACGCGAAGGAACGGGCGAGACCAGAGACAACGTCCGCGACGACTTGGACGAAGCCTCCAGGGGCCGCAAAAAGGACGCCACCCCGGACGCCGTGGAAGCCGAAGAGGCCACCGGGGGCGGCGGGGTCAAGGACAACGTCAAAGACGAGCACGAAGAGACCCAGCGCCACTAGGCACCGGGCTGGTTGGATCTCGAGGGCCGGGGCGGCGTGGCCCCGGCCCTTTTCTCTGCCCTAGCGCACCCTCGGACGGTTGGAGTCCGTGCGGGAGCGGCCGAAGAGCCGGTCGAGGTAGTGGTCGGCCACGTAGGCTCCTGCGGCGCCGCCGAGGACGCCGAGGATAACGTCGAAGATCGTGTCCGGCAAGGCGTTGTAGATGCTCGCCCCCATCAAGGCCAAGATAACCTCGATGACCTCCCACCCGCCGGCGCCCAGAAGACCGATGACGGCGCCCGTGGCGATGGCGTGGCGGGGGGTGTCGAAGAACTCGTCGTCGCCCCCGCCGCGGTAGATGATCTCCGCAACAATAGCCACGAGCACGAACGGCGTCAGGAAGTGGGCGATCTCGTCGTAGAACGGTATCGGCTCGAAGATCTTGAAGATAAACCCGGCCGCGTTCAGCGCGATGCAGACCAGAATCAGCAAAACAACCCACCTACGCGGCATACTCAGACCCTTCCGGTTGCACCGTGGCTTCCAATAGCGCCTATACCCCCGGGAGCCCGTACTGAAAAACGCCCTCGGGTACCTCGTGGCAGTGGCGGCAACGGGCCTCATAGCTCTCTTCGGCTCCAACCAGGATGATCGGGGCTGAGGCCGGCGCGGGTTGGCCGTCTATGAGGCGCTGGGAGCGGGCAGCGTCCCGGCCGCAGCGGGCGCAGATGGCGCGGAGCTTGACGATCTCGTCGGCCCCGGCGAGCAGGTCCGGCATCGGGCCGAAGGGCTCGCCGCGGAAGTCCATGTCGAGGCCGGCCACGATCACCTCGTAGCCGCCGTCGGCTAGCTGCCGGCAGGCCTCCACGATGCCAGCATCGAAGAACTGGGCCTCCTCGACGGCGACTACGTCCGTGGCCGGGTCTACGGCTTCGAGCAGCTCCCCGCTGGAGCCGACGGGGACGGCCTCGTGGGGGACGCCGTTGTGGGACCGGATCTCGTCGTGGTCGGAGCGGGTCTCGAGGGCGTGCTTGAAGACCTGCACCCGGCGGCGGGCGTAGATCGCGCGTCGGGAGAGCCGGATCAACTCCTCCGTCTTGCCGGAGAACATGGAGCCAGAGATCACGGTCAGCGAGCCGGACCTGAGAGTCGGGTCTTCTTCTAGGGATCTGAAAGTCTGCATCATACCGACCTATTTTACTTGTCCTCGATAGGATTACCGTCACCCCTCAAGCCTCCCCGGACCCCTCTTTCCACGCCTCACAATGGCGAAGACGAGCACCCCGACGACCACGAGCGCGGACGTCACGAGGAAGAGGCCGACGTACTCGGGGGCCCGCTGGCCGAGGTAGGAGTAGAGGAAGGTCTGGGGGAGGATGCCGAGGGTGGTGGCGAGCACGAAGCCGCCGAAGCGCATCCGGGTCAGACCGGCGGCGTAGCTTATGGCGTCGAAGGCCACGCCGGGGACGAGCCTGCCGGCGAAGACCGCGTACGTGCCCCACCGCTCGAACCAGCGGTCGGCGGACTCGAGGCCCGTCCTGCCGACCAGCGCCTCAACGGGCCCGCGTCCGAGGGTCCGCGAGACGCCGAAGCAGACCGCGGCGGCCAGGACGTGGCCGAAGAGGGAGAGCATCCAGCCCCAGAAGACGCCAAAGGCGAGGCCGTTGGCGAAGGTGATCAGGAACGAAGGCACCGGCGCCGCCAGCGCCTGCAGGACCATCAGAAAGCACGAGACAACCGGCGCCCAGATCCCGAACGAGAGGATGTAATCCCGCAGCCCCGCGACGTCCCCCCGCCCCAGGATGCCCAAAGCCCGGTTCGTCTCCTCCCTGAACCCGTCAACGAGCCCGTACAACAGCCCGAAGCCTAACGCGGCGCCCAGGAGCGCCCAGAGGCGCAGCCGGCGCACCGCGCGCCCGTTCGGCTCCGTAGGCCGGCTCATATCCCGCGGGGGAGGCTAACCGTGCCCGGGAGCCGTGTCCAGGGTCCTCCGGGCCATCCGGATCGAGGCGGCGTCCACCATCTGCCCGTCCACGCTGACCGCCCCCGAGCCGGCCGCGTTCGCCTCCTCGTACGCCCCGACCACTTTCTCCGCCCACGAGACCTCGTCTTCCGTCGGCGAAAAGACCTCGTTGACGACGGAGACCTGCGCCGGATGGATGCACCACTTGCCGTCGAAGCCGAGGGCCCGCGCCACCCGGGAAGCTTCCCGCAATCCCTCCTCGTCGCGGTGGTCCGCGACCGGGCCGTCGAGCGCCCGTAGCCCCGCCGCCCGCGCCGCCACCACGATGCGCTGCATGACGTACCCGAAGCGGTGCCCCGGGTACGCCTCGTCCCACCCGTCCCTGGTGCCGAGGCTCGTCTGGGGCATCCCCAGGCTCGCCGCGAAGTCCCCGGGGCCGAAGTGCAGGGCTTCCAGCCGCTCCGTCGAACGGGCTATGGCGTCGACGTTCGTCAGGCCCTCGGCGGTCTCTATCTGGGCTTCGAGCTTTATCTTGCCGGGATCCAGGCCGGTGGCGAGCTCTATGCCGTCGAGCAGGACGGCGACGGCGCGGAGGTCTTCGGGGCGGTTGACCTTGGGGACCAGGACCGCGTCCAGCGCGTCCCCCGCCACTTCTGACACTTCGATCACATCCCGGTAGAACCACCGGGTGTCGAGGGCGTTGGCCCTGAACAGCGTCGGCCTGCTACTCCAGTCCAACTCTTTCAGGGCCCGGACCACGTCTTCCCTGGCGCTCGCTTTCCTCTCCGGGGCGACGGCGTCTTCCAGGTCGAGAAAAACGGCGTCCGCCCCCGAGGCGAGCGCCTTCTCGACCATCTTCCGGTTCGAGGCAGGTACCGCCAACAGAGAACGCGCCGCAACCATCTTCCGACCTCCCTCTTCCATGACCGCCCGCTATTCTCGCACACCCCTTCGGCCGGAAATATCTGCCGTCGCCCTTGACACGCTCCCCGTCGCGTACTTTTATCGGAGAGTTGGATACGCGCGACAACCCACGGGCGGGCGCCGCCGCATGAGCCGCTCCTTGAAGCTTGGCCTGGACTTTCTGTTCGGGCTCGTCGTCCCGATCATCATCCTCTCGCGCTTTAGCGACGAGCTCGGGAACGTCACGGCTTACGTGGTCTCGGCGCTCGTGCCGGTGACGTGGGTCGCCGTGGACCTCTTGTTCATCACCAAGCGGTTCAACTTTATAACGAGCTTTCTCGGCCTCAACGCCGTCGTGCGCGGCATCCTGGCGTTCTGGTTCGTGGATGGCGTCGCCTATGCCTTCAAGGATTCGGTGCCGAGTCTGTTGTGGGTGGTCGTCTTCGGGGCCTCGCTGGTGTTCGGGCGGCCCCTGATCGGGGCCTTCCTCGAGCAGTCGTTCGATCCCCGCTCGCCGGAGCAGGAACGCTCGCTTAGAGACCTCTTCGACGAGCGTCCGGCCCGCCGGGCGCTCTGGCTCGGGACGCTGGCGATGGTCCTCCTCTCGGTGGTCACGGGCATCGCCAACTTTTTCTTGAACATCTGGATCGTCACCGCCGACTTCGGGACCCGGGCGTTCAACGCGCAGGTCGCCGAGTCGAACGCCATCGCCCGGTTCGCCATCTCCATCCCGGAGACCCTGGTGCTGATGGTCGTCGTCGCCCTCGCCCTGAGGGCGGTCTACGCCAGGCTGCCCGGAGACCCCACGGACAAGGACTTCTGGGAGCTTATGGAGCTGAGACGCGCCCGGCGGGAGAAGAACGCTTAGAGCCGGGCCGGCCTCCTCCTCTGGATGGCGGCCCCGGGTGGCCGCGATGGGAGGCCTAGGGGTCGAGCGCTTCTACGCGGTCGCCGACCCGTAACTCCCCACCGGAGAGCACGTCGGCCCGCAGCCCGCCCCGGTGTACCAGGCCGCGCAGCACCCCGGGGCAGGTGAGCCGTTCGAGGTGCGCGCACGGCTCGCAGCGCCGCTGCCCGAAGCACTCGACCTCGCCGACCCGGAATCGCTTGCCTATCAGGCCGTCAAGGTCGATGCCCCTCACGACGAGGTTCCGCCGCGCGTCGGCGGGCGCAAGCTCGACGCCTTCTGCGGCAAGCCTCTCCAGCGCCTCGGCTTCCACCAGGGTGAGGTCGTAGCCGCGCCCCTCCGGGTTGGAGAACGTCCCCTCTCCGCGCTCGTAGCGGTCGCCCCGCAGCCCGCGCCCGGCGACAGCCTCGGCCGACGGCGCGACCGTCATGGGGCCTTCGGCCTCGGCGGCGAGCGCGACGAGCTCGACCACGCCTGCCCCGCCCGGCCCGGCGCTCCCGAGCAGGGGATCGGGCTGCGCCAGCACGAAGGCGGCCTCCAGGTCGGCCCCCGCGCCCCCGTCCACGTCCGGTTCGGCCGCCGGGTCGAACACCGCGCCGGGCGGCACCCCGAAGAACACCACCCAGGTGCCGGACCCCCGGCGCCGGCCGAGGAAGCGTCCGGGCCACTCGAAGCCTTCGGGCGAGGCCACAGGGACCAACCCGAGGTTCCGTCCCGCGAGCCACTGGCGCAGGCGGACCTCCCCCTCCCTGGGGACCTCCTGAGGCTCGACGCCAAGCACGTACGCGACGCAGGCGTACAGCGAACCCGCCTCGGTATCAGTCACCGGCACCAAACCGCCTCCCCTCTGGTCAAGCCCACCCAGCACACTCTATAGGCAGGCCGAAGGGCACGCAAAGGCGGGCGGCCGGATGTTTCGGCCGCCCGCCCAAAAAAGGAGAACCTCAGAGCCTGGGACCTACTTCTCGAGCAGCGTCTCGATGTCCTCGCCCCGGATCGAGGCGTCGAGGACCTCCATGGGGTGGGCCATCGGCATCGAGTGGCCCATCCGCTTGAGGGAGGCCTGTATCTGGAGCATGCAGCCCGGGTTGGAGGTGACGATCATGCGCGCCCCGGTGTTCAGGACGTTCTTCGCCTTGCGGTCGCCGAGCTCGGTTGCGGGCTCGGGCTCTATCATGTTGTAGATGCCGGCCGAGCCGCAGCAGATCTCGGCCTCCTTTATCTCCCTCACCTCCATGCCCGGTATCTGCTTGAGGGTCTGGCGCGGCTGCCGGCGCACGCCCTGGGCGTGGGCGAGGTGGCAGGCGTCGTGGTACGCGGCGGCAACCGGCAAGGGGTTCCGCTCCGCGACCGGCCCGAGCTCCTGGATGAACTCGGTTACGTCCTTGACCTTCTCGGCGAACCGGCTCGCCCGCTCGGCGTACTCGGGGTCGTCGCGCAGCAGGTAGCCGTACTCCTTGAGCGTCGAGCCGCATCCGGCGGCGTTGATGATGATGTTGTCGAGCTCGAGGCCCTCGAAGGTGTCTATGAGCTTGCGGGCGAACCCCTCGAACTCCTCCTCGCGCCCGGCGTGGACGCTCAGGGCGCCGCAGCAGCCCTGGAGCTTCGGGGTCACGACCTCGCAGCCCTCGGCGGCGAGGACGCGCACGGTGGCGGCGTTCACGTCGGAGAAGAAGACCCGCTGCACGCAGCCCTTGATAAACCCGACGCGCCGGCGCTTCTCGCCGACGGCCTCTGTCACCTCGGGGAGCTCGTGGTGCTCTGAGAGCATGGGCATGAGGGCCTCCATCGCGCGCATGCGCTTGGGGAGGAGCTTCATCACGCCCGCCTTGTGGAGCATGTCGCCGACGCCGAAGCGCTGGTAGAGCTTGAGGGGGGCGGCCATCAGGCGCAGCCGCTCTGGGTAGGGGAAGATCTGGAAGATCATCTCCCTGAAGGCCTTGTCCTGGGCCGTCCGCTCGTAGCGCCGCTCGACCTGCCCGCGCGTCGCCTCGATAAGCTTGTCGTACTGCACCCCGGAAGGGCACGCCGTGACGCACGCCATGCACCCGAGGCAGAGGTCCCAGTGGCGGACCATCTGGTCGTTCATCGGCTCCTCGTTGAGGCCCTTGTTCATCAGGTAGATGCGCCCGCGCGGGGAGTCCATCTCTTCGCCGAAGAGGACGTACGTCGGGCAGGTCGGCAGGCAGAAGCCGCAGTGGACGCAGTCGTCTATGAGGTCCTTCTCCGGCGGGTGGTGGTCGTCGAAGGCCGGGAACATAAAGCTCCCGCTCTCCGTCTTGCGGCCGATGCCGACCGTCTGCTTTACGGCGCTGCGCGAGGCGAAGGTGTCGTCGGGCAGGTCATCGGGGCTGCCGGCGCCAATGCTCTGGGCCGCGGCGTCCTGGTTTGTCGGGGTTGCGACGTCGTTCTTCCGCTCGGTGGCGTCTGTCGCGTCGTACGGGTTGTTGTTCTCCCGAGGGTCGAGGGAGTCGTTGTTTCTGTCCACCGCTCTAGATACCTCCCACGAACCTGCCCGGGTTCAGAATCCCCCGGGGATCGAACTTCTCCTTTACGCGGCGGGTGAGGTCGAGGCGGGTACCTATCGGTCCCCACGCCTCCACCCGCTCCTTGAAGGCCGGCGGCGCCTCGCGCACCACGACGCTGCCGCCCCTCCTGAGCCAGATCTCGCGAAGCTCCTCCACGACCCCGGCCCTCGCCCCCTCGTCGCCGCCCGAGAGACCTACGTAGGTGACGCCCGTGCCCGCGTGCCCGGTGATCCGGGGCGTGACGCCCAGGCGCGAGGAGGCACCTAGCGTCGAGTCCAGCACGCCCGCAAGCTCAGCCGGGGGCGCCGAGATCTTTACGGCCACCCCGTCGTCTCCGGCCCCGGGAGGGCTCGAAGACCCCGCCTCGTCGTCCCCGAGCGTACTGACCTCGCCGAAAGACCCGAGGATGTGGGAGGCGGTCTCCGCCTGCGCCTCGATGCCCGAGGGTATCCCCTCGATAAGGACCGCGATCATGCGCGTCTCGCCGTCCCACAAGAGCTCGACGGCGCTCGGGACGACCTGGGCGTGCAGGATCGCCTGCGACGCGGCGCCCGCGGAGGCGGTGTCGGGCAGCTCCACGGCCACGGTCCTGGCCGTCTCAGGACGCGGGTGCAGCCTGAAGTTGCACTCGGCGATGAAGCCGAGGGTGCCTAAAGAGCCCGTAAAGAGCTTGGCGAGGTCGTATCCGGCGACGTTCTTGACGACCTTGCCGCCGGCCTTGGCCACCGTGCCGTCCGCGAGAACGACGGTGATGCCGATTATCAGGTCCCGGATGGTCCCGTAGCGGTACCTCTTGGGGCCCGAGGAGTTCGCGGCGACGATCCCCCCGACCGTGGCACCATTCCCCGCCTCGGGCGGGTCCACCCCGAGCATCTGGTCCGATTCGGCGAGCCGCGCCTGCAGGTCGGCGAACCTTATCCCCGACTGGACCCTGACGACCTGGTCGCCGGGGACGTGCTCGACTACCGCGTCCATGCGGGACGTGCTCAGGATCAGGCCGAGCTCCCGCGGCGGGTTGCCTAGAGACATCGACGTCCCGCCGCCCCTCGGCGCCACCGCGAGGTTCCTGTCGTTGGCGAGCTTCATCAGCTCGCTTACGTCTTCTGTGGAGCCGGGCTCGACCACGAAGGACGGGGCGACGCCGTCGATGGCATCCTCTGGCGCCGCCTCGCGGGCGTGCTCCTCGCCGACTATGCTCTGCAGGTCCTCCAGCGAGACGTTCTCCGTGCGCGTAGCCATCAGAAGTTCTCCGCCAGGCCGGCCTTCTGGACGGGGTGCATCCGGAACGGCCCGGGCCGCTCGCCGCATAGGCGCGGGGTCGGAAAGATCTTGCCGGGGTTGCAGATCTGGTGCGGGTCGAACGCGCACCGGAGCAGCTGCATGGTGTCGAGGTCCTCCGTCGTGAACATCTTCGGCATGTACTTCTTCTTGTCCTCCCCGATGCCGTGCTCGCCGGTCAGGGAACCGCCGTGCTCCAGGCAGGTAAACACGATGTCGCCTGCCAGGGCCTCGGCCTTCTCCGCCTCGCCCGGAACGTCGTTGTCGTAAAGGACGAGGGGGTGCAGGTTGCCGTCGCCGGCGTGGAAGACGTTCGCGACGCGCATCCCGTACTCGGAGCCGAGCTCGCTGATCCTCTTGAGGACCGCGCCTAACTCGGTGCGCGGGACGACGGAGTCCTGGACGTAGTAGTCGTTGGCGATGCGGCCCATCGCCGCGAACGCCGCCTTGCGGCCCTTCCAGAAGAGCGCCCGCTCCTCGTCGTCCTCGGCGATCCTGACCTCCGAGGCGTCGTTCTCCTCGCAGACCCTTATGGTGTGCTGGAACTGGTCCTCGACCTCGGCGGCCGGGCCGTCGAGCTCCACTATGAGGATGGCGCCGGCCTGGGGGAAGCCCGGGTGGACGGCGGTCTCGACCGCCTCGATGCACAGGGAGTCCATCATCTCTATGGCGGCCGGCACTATGCCGCCCCCGATGATCCCGGAGACAGCACCCCCGGCCTCCTCCGTGTCCTTGAACGCCGCGAGCAGGGTCCTCACCGCCTCGGGCTTGCGCACGATGCGCAAGGTTATCTTTGTCGCTATCCCTAAAGTGCCCTCCGAGCCCACGAACGCGCCGAGGAGCTCGTAGCCGGGGGCGTCCGGGGCCATGCCGCCGCCGACGTTGACCATGGAACCGTCAGGGAGAACGATCTCCGCGCCCATCACGTGGTTTGTGGTGAACCCGTACTTCAGGCAGTGGACGCCGCCTGAGTTCTCGGCGAGGTTGCCGCCGATGGAGGAGACGATCTGGCTTGCCGGGTCGGGAGCGTAGTAGTAGCCCTCGTCGGCGACCTCCTGGCTCACCCAGATGTTTATGACGCCGGGCTCGACGATGACGCGCTGGTTCGGGATGTCCACCTCGAGGATGCGTCGCAGCCTGGAGAGCACTATGAGCACGCCCGACTCGACGGGGAGCGCGCCGCCTGAGAGGCCCGTGCCCGAACCGCGGGCGACGAACGGGATGCCCTCGTTGTAGCAGAGCTTCACGACGCTCTGGACGTGCTCGGCGGTCTCCGGCAGAACGACGAGCTCGGGGATCACCCTGTAGTTCATAAGGCCGTCGCACTCGTAGGAGCGGAGCTGCTCGCGCTCGGAGATCACCCCCTCAGGGCCGAGTATGGCTTGCATCTCCCGTATCAGCAGGTCGCGCTGCATTGGACCTCCTCCTGGAATACCGTGCTTCCCCGTGGGTCTCCCCGTAGGTTCCCCCTGGCCGCATTCTATAACAGAAGCCCCCGCCCGCGCCGACCTAGCGGCCGCCCTAGCAGCCGCCCTTGCGCCGGCGCCCTCCCGCCGGGAAGATGGGCGCCATGGGACGACGGGGCGGAGAGGACGGGGAGCCTACCGGGGAGCCGAAACGCGCGGCCCTGATCTCGCGCCCCGTGGCCTCCCTGACGCTGGCGATGCTCGCCTCCGCCTTCGGCTTCCAGCTGCTGCTCTCGGTGGTGCCGCTCTACGCCGCCGAGATAGGGGGAGGGACGGGCGGCGCCGGGTCCGCGACGGCCGCCTTCATGTTGACCACGGTCCTGACGCAGATGGCGATGCCGCGCCTGCTCGCCCGCTTCGGGTACCGCAACGTGCTCGTTGCGGGCCTGCTCTTCCTGGGCCTGCCGGCCCTCCTCTACCCGCTGGCGGGGAACGTCGCCTGGGTCCTGGCCGTCACGCTCCTCAGGGGTATCGGGTTCGGGATCGTCACGGTCGGCTTCGCCGCCCTGATCGTCGAGCTCTCCCCGCCGGAGCGCCGCGGCGAGGCGCTCGGCCTCTTCGGCCTGGCCATGACGCTACCGACCGTCCTCTGCAACCCTCTAGGCCTCTGGCTCGTAGACGCCTCAGGCTACACCACGGTCTTCATCCTCGGCGGCCTCTTCCCCCTGCTCGCCCCTTTAGCCGTCGTCGGTATCAGGACCGGCTCCATAGACCGCGACGCCGCGGCGGGCGGCGCGGGTTTCCTCGAGGGCCTGCGGCGCGGGCCGCTGCTCCGCCTGTTCCTGATCTTCGCCACCGTCACCTCCGCCACCGGCGTGGTCGTGACGTTCCTCCCGCTCACCGTTCCCCGGTCAGGCCTCTTCTCCGCGGCCTCGGCCCTCCTCGTCTTCGGCCTCACGAGCGCCCTCAGCCGACTGTGGGCCGGCCGCTTCGGCGACCGCCGCGACCCCCACCTCCTGCTCGTCCCCGGCCTCGTCGCCGCCGCGGTCGGCATGGCCGCCCTCCCGCAGGGCGGACCCCCGACGCTCGGCGGGGCGCTCCTCCTCGGGGTGGGGGTCGGCATGCTCCAGAACTCGACGCTCATCCTCACCATGGACCGGGTGGGCGACAACGAACGAGGCCTCGGCAGCACCCTGTGGAACGTCTCCTTCGACGCCGGCACCGGCGTCGGCGCCTTCTCCTTCGGCTTTATCGTGGGCGCGGGCGGCCTCTCCTCAGCCTTCTACATCTCGGCCGTCATCCTGCTCGCGGCCATAGGCCTCGTCTTCGTCGACCGTCGCACCAGGAAAGGGGCGCACCCCCCGCCAGAACTCTGACCGGACGCGGCGATAGCTGGCGCGCTCGAGGTCCGCCGCCAGAAGGTCTTGCAGGTGTTGGGGAGGGGCTGCGTCTCTTAGACTAGGCGGGTGGTGACGGAGACGGATCTTGCGCTGGACGAGGGTCGCACGCTGCACGTGTACGATACGCACCCGAACGACGCGGACAACCGCCTCGCGGTCTTCTGGCACCACGGCACGCCGAACGTCGGCGCGCCACCCGAGCCCCTCTTCGCAGCTGCGGACAGGCTCGGCATTCGCTGGGTCTCCTACGACCGGCCCGGGTACGGAGGATCAACCCCTCTCCCGAACCGAAACCTGGCATCGGCATCCGCCCACACCTCCGCGGTCGCGAATGCTCTTGGCATCGATCGGTTCGCGGTCATGGGCCATTCCGGCGGCGGTTCGCATGCCCTGGCTTGCGGCGCGCTGCTGGGAGAACGCGTCCTGGGCGTGGTCAGCGTGGCCGGGCTGGCCCCGTTCGGCGCCGAGGGGCTCGACTGGTTCGCGGGCATGGCACCCTCCGGGGTGGCGTCGCTGCGTGCCGCCGCCAGAGGACGGGTGGCGAAGGAGAGATACGAGGCGTCGTCCGGCGAGCAGGACCCCGGGTTCATCCCGGCGGATTGGGCCGCGCTCTCCGGCGCGTGGTCCTGGCTGGGCGACGTCGTCGGCCCGGCCCTGGAGGGCGGGCCGGGCGGGCTTATAGATGACGACCTTGCCTACGTCGCCCCGTGGGGCGCCGACCCCGCTCGGGTAACCGCGCCCACCCTCCTGCTGCACGGCGGCCGGGACCGGGTCGTGCCCCCCTCGCACGGCGAGTGGCTCGCCCGCCGCTGTCCCTCGGCGGAACTGCGCCTGTTTCCGGACGACGGGCACATCTCGGTCCTCGACGGGAGCGCGGCGGCCCTGGACTGGCTCAGGGAGCACGCCGGCCGAAGCTGAGTTCCGCGGTCCCGTCGAAGCAGGTCCAAACACGGGCGGCGATCTTCAAGGAGGCCGACGGCGGCCAGCTGATTTCTGTCTCTCCCCCATGCTCACCGCCGAACCGTCAGGGTAGGTACTCCACGCGCCGCACGTACCTGGTGGCAGCCCAGGGTCCACGTGCCGGGCCATGCGGCTTTCCCTCCGTGCCCTGCCGCGGCCCGACGTTGCGCCGCTCTTGCGTGGACCCCGGGAGCTACCCCTCCAGGGCGGCCTGGGCGGCCGCGAGGCGGGCGCCCGGCACCCTGAAAGGCGAGCAGGAGACGTAGTCGAGGCCGACCTCGTGGAAGAAGGCGACGCTCTTCGGGTCGCCGCCGTGCTCCCCGCAGACGCCGAGCTTCAGGTTCGGGTTCTCCCCCCGGCCCCTCTCTATGGCCGTCTTGACGAACTCGCCGACACCGTCCCGGTCTATCGTCTGGAACGGGTTGAAGCTCAGGATGCCCTCGCCAAGGTAGTCGGCGAGGAACTTCTCCTCGGCGTCGTCGCGGCTGATGCCGCAGACCATCTGGGTCAAGTCGTTCGTGCCGAAGGAGAAGAAGTCCGCGGTGGCGGCTATCTTGTCCGCCACGGCACAGGCCCTCGGCAGCTCGATCATGGTCCCTATCGGGATGCCGATCCCGGCCAGCTCGCCCTCCAGCATCGCGCGCATTCTACGGAGCTCGGGGGCGAGGGCGACGAGCGGGATCATGATCTCGACCACCGGGTTGCCCCCCGCCTCCCGGACGGTCCTGGCGGCCTTGGCTATGGCCCGCGCCTGCATCAGGTACACCTCGGGCTTGAGCAGGCCCAGCCTGACGCCCCTGAGGCCCAGCATCGGGTTCCTCTCTTCGAGGCCCTCGGCGACCCGGAGCTGGCGCCTCTCCTCCCCGGCGTCCTCCCCGCGCGCCTCACGCTCGGCGATCTCCGCCGCGAGGTCCTTGGAGTCTGGCAGGAACTCGTGGAGCGGCGGGTCGAGCAGGCGGACGGTAACCGGCAGGCCGTCCATCGCCCGGAAGATGCCCTCGAAGTCCTCGACCTGCATGGGTTCGAGCTTGGTGAGGGCTTCTTCCAGTGCCTCATCGCCCTCCGAGAGGATCATCTCGCGCATGATCTTGAGCCGCTCGCCCTGCATGAACATGTGCTCGGTGCGGCACAGCCCGATGCCCCCGGCGCCTAGCTCCCTGGCCCGCTGCGCGTCCTCGGGGGTGTCGGCGTTGGCCCTCACGCCGAGGGCGCGCACCTCGTCGGCCCACCGGAGCACGGTCTCGAAGTCCTCGCTAGGCTCTGGCGGGACGAGCGGCGCCTCGCCCCGGATGACCCGGCCCGTCGCCCCGTCAATGGTCAGGACGTCGCCGGCCTCGAAGGTCTCGCCGCCGATGCTGACCTCGCCGTTTGCGCGGTCTATCTTGAGGGCGTTGCAGCCGGTGACGGCGGACTTCCCCATCCCGCGGGCGACGACGGCCGCGTGGCTGGTCATCCCCCCGAGGGCGGTGAGCACGCCCTGGGCCGCGATCATGCCCTCCACGTCGTCGGGGTTGGTCTCGCGGCGCACGAGCAGCACGGCCTCCCCGGCCGCGGCCCGCTCCTTGGCCTCCCCGGCCGAGAGGACCATCTTGCCCGTCGCCGCCCCGGGCGAGGCCGGGAGGCCGCGGGCGAGGACGTCGATCTCCGCCGTCGGGTCGATGCCGGGGTGGAGGAGCTGGTCCAGGGAGGCCGGCTCCACGCGCAGTAGAGCCTCCGCCTGGGTGATGAGGCCTTCCTCGGCCATCTCGCGGGCTATCCTCAGGGCCGCCGCCCCGGTCCGCTTGC
>CADCUT010000106.1 GCA_902805975.1 uncultured Rubrobacteraceae bacterium
ACCCCGGACAGGCGGCAGCAGATCCGGATGCGCGAAGCCCTCAAGGAACGCTTCGAGACCATCCCGGTCCACGTCCCCCGCAGCGAGGTGGAGGAGCTCGGCGCCGAGATAGGTCTCGAAGATCCGACCGAAGCCGCCCGCCTCTTCGACCGGCTAAAAGGCGTCTCCTGGCGCGGCAACTACGTCCGCTCGGAGACCGGCTGGACCGCCGCGTGGGTGGAGGAGATCAATTAGGTTTTGAGGTTGTAGGTTTCAGGCTTCAGGTCTTGGGGTGAAGCGTCCGGGCGCTGCACCGAAACCTGTGGCAACCTTCTGGAAGATTCGATTCCAGCAAATTCACCGTCCCACGTTCGTCCTCGGTCGCGGGTTTCGGACCCGCCCGTGCCGCCGGTGGCTCTACCCGGTCGCGTAGGCTTCCGCCGGACGTCTTGGCGGGGGACGGTATCTATCGACGGGGCACTATAAAGAGCGTTTAGCTGGCCCGTGATTCAGATTCCGTATCTCGCCAACGTACCCCGTGACGCGCCGGTCGAGGTCCAGAGGGTAATCAAAGCCCAGGTCGTCGGCCACCTCGGTAGCGACCCGGCGGAAGAGCCTTATCGTCCGGAAGAGCGCCTCCCAGTTCTCCTCGATCCCGGCGCCGGCGTAGGTGCCCTCAAGCGCCTCCCAGATGTCTTCCGGGAGGCGCTTCTTGAGCCCTTTCCCGAGCCCGTCTGCCGGCTCCGACCAACCGTGGTCCATCTCCATCCTCCACTCCAGCACCCGGCGCAGGTAGACGTGCTTCATGTCGTAGTCGAGGTTCCATTTGGCGGGCAAGAGCTCGCCGCGCCACAGGCACTTCGCCACGTAGGGGGCGTCGCTGAAGAAGTCGTTGACCCACTTCAGGTATGCCTCCTCATCGGGCCGGACGGGAACGTAGGCCCCGTAGGTCGGCGGGCGCAGACCTGCGGTGAGGCCGTCCTTGTCGAGGAGCACGGCGTACCCGGCATCGAGCTCGTCCGGCAGGGTCGGGGCTTCCGCGATCCGGCGCAGCAACTCGACCGGCCAGAGCCTGAAGTCGATCTTAAGCCCGTCGGCGTACTGCACGACGTTGCCCGTCTGCCCGACGCCGTGGTCGGGGTCGGGCCCGAGCTCGTCCCAGTACGCGACGAGCACCTCGCCGAAGTCCTCCAACCAGGAGTGGTCCTCAAAGAAAGGGCTGATGTCCTCGACCACGAGCACGACGTCGTAGTCCGAGAGGAGGTCCACCGGCGCGTCCGGCCTCGCGCGGGTGCTGGTCAGGAGCATGACGCGGATCGGATTCCTGTGCTCGGCCCACCGGACCAGACGGCGGATAACCTCGCGCGGCTCATGCTCAGGGATCACGTACTTTCCTCCTCAAGTCTCTTTGCTCAAGCCCCGAACCGGGAACCTACCCCTCCAGCCTCACCACCCCCGCCCTCTCGCTCCTTACCTCGACCTCGACGGGACCTTCCCCGCGCACGACCCAGACGTGCCGGCCGGCGTGGTCGGAGGGCAGGCCCTGGAAGAACGCCGGGCCCTTCCAGCCGCCGCCCACGAGCGCGGAGCGCCCGGCGAGGTGGCCGAGGTCGGCTTCGGGCTCGCCGGTGACGAGGGTCGCGCCTTCCGGAAGCTTGACGGAGGCTTTCACGGGCTTGACGAGCTTCTTGTCGGCGGCGACGCGGGTGATGTTGGTCGGCAGGTAGCCAGTGTTCTCGACGCGCAGCTCCAGGCGCCGCACGCCGGGGCCAAGTTCTTCTATTTGCAGGCCGGCCTCCAGGCGCGGGGCGGTGGAGGCGTGGGCGAGGGCGAAGCGGGCGAGCTTCTCGCACTCTGCGCGCAGGTACTTTGGGGGCGGGTTCTGGTGGGTGAACTTCGTCTTCCAGCCGCCGACCTCCACGCGCCCGAGCTGGGGGTGGTCGAAGGGCGTCCAGGGGGAGAAGCCGCTCCCGTTCAGCTCGCGGTCGTTCCAGGCGAGCATCTTGAGCGAGGCTTCTTCGGGCGGCTCGCGGAAGAACTCTATAAAGTTCTTGACTTCGACGCCGGCGGCTTTGGCTAGAGACCAGAACTCGATGGTGAAGGCGAAGACGCCGTAGTAGTCGAAGGCCCAGTCGTCGAAGGCGCCGGTTATGAACTTGTCCTCCTCGTAGCGAAAGTCGTGGTAGACGGAGATGTTGGGGTAGCCGGTGATCTCGGTCCCCCTGTCGCCTATGGCCTTGTAGACGGCGAGGTCGTGGTCGGGCATCTCCTTGTCGTCGCGGTCTGAGTAGGGTCTCAGGATGGCCCCGCAGAAGGTGTGGTGGCTGTGGATGGAGAAGACGTTCTTCCGGGCGAGCAGGGCGTCCACGTGCGCCCTGGACTCGGGCTCTGAGAGCGGGTAAGGCCCCGCGCCGCCCTGGTCGGCGTCCTCCCGCCAGCGGTAAGGGTACTGGCGGTTCATGTCGAGGCCGTGGAAGGGACGGGCTATCTTCTTCTCGAAACCGTCGTAGTCCTTGAAAGTGCCCTCTTTGTAGAGGCGGTAGTAGGTCCCGCCCGACTCGTCCGGGGCGCGGGGAACCATGAGGCGCGCGTCCCCGTCCGAGACGCGCCACTCGCCGTGCTCATCCTCGACGCGCATCTGGAGGACGTGGCCGTCGCCGTCTACGTCCTCGGGCTGGAGGCCTGGCTCGGGCTCGGGCTCCGGCCAGGGGCGGGGGTTGGAGCGCAAAGTGTGGGGTGTCGTCAGGTAGCGTTCGGCGCCGTCGGGGGAGAGGCGGGGGAGAACGTAGAAGGTCTGCGTGTCCAGAAGACGGGTGACGAGGTCGTCCGAGCCGTAATTCCCCAGGAGGTGTTCGATCAGGTACAGCGCGGCCATCGAGCCCGTGACCTCCCCGGCGTGGGTGTTGCCGTCTACCCAGAAGGCGGGTTTCTCGGCGGCGGGGCCAGTCTCGGTGTTGGTGAGCTCGACGAGCCAGATCTCACGCCCCTCCACGCTCCTGCCGACCGACTCGACCCGGCAAAGGGCCGGGTACTCTTGCGCGAGGGCGTGCAGGGTGCGGGCGAGGTCATCGTAGCGCAGGTACTCGTCGAAGCTCGTTTTCATATCTCCTCTAGAGTTTCGGGGCCGGGAACCCGCCTATTATGGACGATTCCGGGCCGGAGGTTGCCCCAAGATGTGGCGTCCGGGATTGACATGCTCCCTCATGTTGGGTAACGTCGTTATCCTCCCCGCGATGCCGTTTCTGGAGGACATCGGGGGTTATATAATCGTTGCATTACAGGTCGGCATGATCAGAGGTGGTAAGACGCTGGAGACCTCGGTAGGAACGGTCCTCTCAGGACGCTACAGGGTGCAGAGCACGCTCGGTTCGGGCGGGATGGCGGTCGTCTACAAGGCGCAGGACGCCATCCTCGGCCGCTCCGTCGCGCTCAAGACCCTGCACCGCCACTACGCCGAAGTCCCCTCCTTCCAGGCCCGTTTCAGGCAAGAGGCGCGGGCGATGGCCTCCCTCGACCACGAGAACATCGTCAAGGTCTACGACATAAGCCAGGACGGCGAGGTGCCGTTTATCGTGGTGGAGTGCGTCGGGGGGAGAGACCTCGGCAGCCTCCTCGACGGGCAGGACGGGGGGCGGCTGGAGGAGCCGGTCGTCAGGAGGATGGCCGGGCAGCTCTTGAAGGCGCTCTCTTACGCCCACCGGCGCGGGATCATCCACAGGGACATAAAGCCGTCGAACATCCTGCTCACCGGGGAGGGCACCGTCAAGGTGGCGGACTTCGGGATCGCCCGCATCATCGAGGAGGACGATGTGGCCGGCGGGGAGCCGGGCGAGATCGTGGGCAGCGCCCGCTACATGTCCCCCGAGCAGCTGCGCGGGGAGAACGCCACGCCCGAGAGCGACATCTACTCAGCGGGCGTCCTGCTCTACCACTGCCTCACCGGAAGGCCACCCTACTCCGGCGACGTCAAGAGCCTCGCCCGCCAGCACATGCACGGGGAGCCGACCCCGCCGTCCCTGATCAACAAGAACATCTCGCCGGGTATGGAGGCGGTGATCCTCAAGGCCCTTGAGAAGGACCCGAAGAAACGCTACCCCTCAGCCGCCGCGATGCTCGACGACGTGGAATCCGAGGCCACCCAGCCCGTGGCCGCCCAGACGGGTTCCCCGAAGAAGCCGGCGGCCCGGCGGCGCGGAGGCCTGATCCTGGCCTCCGTCCTGGCCCTGTTGCTCCTGCTCGGTGGCTGGGCCTTCGCCTCCGGCTACGTGGGTGAGCCCCAGGGCGGCGCCGAGACGGCCTTGAGCCGCGTAACCCCCGTCGAGGCGCAGGAGGCGCCTTCGCCCCCCGTACCCGCCCAGGAGACGGCCGAGGCGCCGCAAACCGTGACCGGCGCGCCCGACGAGGCCGCCGTCCCCGAGGAAGAGGCCCGGCCCGTGGCCACCGCGACGGAGACGGCCGCCCGCGAGGAGCGGGCGGCTCGGAGGGCCCTGGTCCCGGTGCCGGACGTTACGGCCTACTACGACTACTTCGCGGCGGACGCCCTGGCCGCTAGCGGCTTCGACGTGGTGTACGTCAGGGACTACCGGGAGGGGTTCGCCGCCCGCGGCGTGACCTGGGCCACGGAGCCCGCCGCCGGCACCCTGGCACCCGAGGGCTCGACCGTCACGGTCTACGCCACCCCGCAGGACCTGCCGCCAAGGCCAGTGTTCTAGAGCCCGCCTCCCTCGGAGGCTTCTAGCGCGACGCTTTGCGCCTCTCAGCACGCTTCGGCCAGCCTCGCGGGCCTCGCTCTCAGCTCTAGGAGCTTGCCCGGAAGGCGCTGCTCCTGAGCGCGAAGGCGCGGTGGAGGAGGAAGATGGCGACGGGTAGTGAGGCCGGGTCTTGCGGGTCGAAGGCGGCCCTGTAGCGGCGGTTCGCGAGGCCGCCGGAGACGCGGGCCGCCTCTCTCTCGTCCGACGAGCGGGCCACGGCGCTGTTGCGTAGCGGGGAGATGCTGGCATCGTAGACGCGGTCGCCGGACCGCAGGGTGAGGGCCGTTGCCGAGCCTGCGTTCTCCGCGGTAAGGGTCTCCTCGCCGTCGGTCGTCATCGCGTACGTCGAGTCTGTTCGTGGTTCGATCCACGCGGCCAGATCTCCGGCCTGGAGGCGTGTCTCGCCGGCTTCGCCCGCCGTGAGGCGACCGAAAGGTTCGCCGTCTGAGGTCAGCAGGATCATCTCCGGCGAGATCAGACCCCGGGCGCGGGCGGCGAAGGAGCCGCCCAAAGCCCGGGCCAGGTCCTCCCACGACGAAACCGCATTGTCTCTACGATGGTCCACGTACCGGATCATACGACGGCGAACGCGACAAAGTCTCTTGACCACGCCCTGTACTTGCTGAAAAGCTGAAAGCGGAGACCGAGGGGCGCAGCGCCGGGCTGACAGCCAATATCCGAATGGTTTAGATTAACCCCGTACAGACGAGGAATTTGGAGTCTCATGGAGCTACGGAACAAGGACGATATCCGCAACGAGATCCTGCAGACCTGGCTGCGAAGCGCCTGGGTGTACCCGTTCGAGGGGCCGGACGGTCGCAACTACCTGCGCCTGACCCCCGGAGGCCGGCTGAAGGTGCGGCGCAGGATCGGCGAGCTCGAGAAGAATTTGGGCGTGGAGGGCGAGGAGCTGGCCCGGCAGGAAGAGGCCGGCACGCTCCCGGTAGAGCGCGAGAAGCTGGAGCTCGCGATGATGGTCCAGGCCTACGACTCCGAGCGCCGCTTTATCCGGAGCCAGGGCGGCGTCCTGGGCACCCCGGCCGTCGCCCTGGAGGAAGAGGCGGCTGAAGAGGCCGAGTAGCGGTGGCCGCCTGACGTCCAGATATGGTGTTTCCGCCTTCGGGGGCGCACTTTAGATGGTGTCGGGAGCGTGCGGAAAGGTGGCGCAGTCACCCTGCCCGTGATAGGCTCTTCTGGCGTTCGGCGCCCGCCTCCGGCGGGGTGTCGTTGCAGAAGAGAGAGGGGGGACCTCTCCAGGAACGCGCAACGTTGGTGTCGTCGGAGTGCGCCGGAGAAAAGCTCGCGGAGGGTACTGGATCTTGAGCCTCATAAATCGGAAGAAGAGAGACGGGCGAACCGACCGCGGAGGCGGCCACGGAGACTACCGATCCAGCTACGGAACCACGGGCAGCCGCCGCTCGCGGCGGCGGCGCGGCTTCGCCGGCCCGATCATCATCATCTGCGCCCTCGTGGCCGTACTCGTGGCGGCTGACTACTGGTTGAACTCGGGCAACGTCCACCGCGGCGTCGAGGTCGGCAACGTCTCTTTGGGCGGCATGGAGCCGGCCGAGGCCAGGGAGGTCGTCAGGGAGCGGGCGATGGGCCCCCTGCAGGAGATAGAGCTTAGCGGCCCCGACCGCTTCTCCCGCTCCGCCGAGGAGCTCGGGGTGAACTTCCACGTGAACGCGACCGTCGACAAGGCCTACGCCGTGGGCCGCGAGGGGAACGTGGCGGAGCGCCTCGGAGAGCGCCTCCAGGCCGCCTTCCCCGGCATTACCATCGACCCGAACATCGACTACCGCTCCGAGAGGGTCAGGGCCGAGGTCGAGGAGATAGCCGGCCAGGTAGACACGCCGCCCCGGGACGCCACGGTAGAGGTCGTGGGCGCCGAGGTCGAGGTCAGCGACTCCCGCGAGGGCTACAGGCTGAACGTCGAGGACACGATGGCGAGCGTGGACGAAGCCATCGACGGCATGACCGGCGAGGCGAAACTCCGCGGCGAGGTGCTCGGGCCCCAGATCACCACCGCCGAGGCCGAGACGGCAGCCGAGAAGGCGCAGGGCGCCGTAGCCCAGCAGCTCGTCTTCGAGCACGAGGACAGGAACTGGACCGTCTCCCCGGCCGACGTGGGCTCGAGCCTCGACGTCGCGCCGAACGACGGCGGGATCTCGGTGAACCTCAACCGCGACCGCATGAGCGACCGCCTGGCCGCCGTCTACTCCGACCTGACGGTAAAGCCTAAGGACGCCTCCTACGACTTCGACGGTTCCGGCAACGTGATCGTGCTCCCTAGCCGCGAGGGGCGCACCATCCAGTGGGAGAACCTGCTCGACTCTGTGGAGAACAACCTCTTCGAGGGCAAGCGCGAGTACCAGGTACAGACCACCGTCGAGAAGCCCAGGTACACCACAGCTAGCCTCGAAGCCCAGAAGCCGACCGAGCTTATCGGCTCGTACAGGACCAACTACACGGCGACCACCGACCAGGGCGCCGAGCGCGTCGCCAACCTCGAGATCGCCGCCAACGCCGTGAGCGGACAGTTCGTGGCACCCGGCGAGACCTTCTCGATCCTCGACTACGTTACCGACCTCGACTACGAGAAGGCCCACGTCATCGTGGACGGCGCGGAGGAGACGGCGGACGGCGGCGGCCTCTGCCAGGTTACGTCCACGCTCTACAACGCGGCCCTCTACGCCGGCATGGAGGTAATAGAACGCCACCCGCACGCCTCGCAGCTGCCTTACATAAGGCCCGGCATGGACGCGACGGTGTGGTATGGCGACACCTCGACCGAGGCCGACGACCTGGACATGAAGTTCCAGAACACCTCCGAGGGCTACGTGCTCATCCAGGAGTCCGTCTCGGACGACGGTTATATCTACGCCAACATCTACGGCGTCCCGGATAACATAGACGTCGAGATGTCCTCAGAAGAGGTGTGGATGACCGACGACGCCTCCGAGTGGACCACGAGTTACACGAGGAGCGAGAACGGCAAGGTCGTCTACGAGGACTCGTGGAACACCGACTACGACGCCCTGGTAGACGAGAAGGGCAAGCAGATCAAGACCCCCAAGGTCCCGATCGCCGAGGTCGACGGCACCTACAACGGGGTGGACTTCAGCGCCCTCGAGTAGCCAACCGCAGACCAACGCACAAAGAAGAGAGGCCCCCGGTCGAAACCGGGGGCCTCTCTTCTTTGCCTGGCAGGGATCTCTTACTAGAGCGTGAGCGCCTTCTGCCCGTTGAGGACGTCCTCTGGCCTGCCGCCGGCGCGGAGCAGAACGGCCTCGCCGTCCATGAGGAGCACCTCGGCCGGGGAGGGGTGGCTGAGGAAGCCCAAGTTGGATGCCGAGTAGCCGTAGGCGCCGCTGTAGAAGACGCCTATGAGGTCGCCGACCTCGGGGGCGGCGAGGGGGATGTTGTTGCCGAAGGAGTCGAGCGGGGTGCAGCAGGGGCCCGCGACGGCGACGCCTTCCTCGGGGATGGCCCCGTCCATGCGGGTGAGGTTCAGGAGCGGGTAGGCCTTGCGGAAGACCTGGCCCATGTTGCCCGTGGCTGTTAGGTGGTGGTTCATGCCGCCGTCGGTGACGGCGAAGGTTTTGCCGCGGGTCTCCTTCACGTCGACGACGCGCGTGACGTAGACGCCGGCGTCGGCGACGAGGTAGCGGCCGAGCTCGAAGAGGAATCGGCAGCCTTCCAGGCGCGGGTCGGAGCGGTAGCTCGAGACTATCTCGCGCAGGCCCTCGCCGAAGCGGTCGAGGTCGAACTCGCTCGTCTTCTCGAAGTAGGGGACGCCGAAGCCGCCGCCGAAGTCGATCATCTCTAGAGAGTGGCCGGCGTGGTCGGCGGCCTCAAGCGCGATGTCGAAGATGTTGCGGCAGTGCTCCAGCAGCGGGTCCACCTCGAAGACCTGCGTGGCCGTGTAGACGTGGACGCCCCGGAGGTGGAGGCTCTCGTGGGAGAGGACCTTCTCCATCGCTTCTGCGAGGTCGGCCTGGTCCATGCCGAACTGGCCGACCGTACCGCCCATGCGCATCCCGCTCCCCATGAGCTGGGCCGCCGGGTTGATCCTGAGGCCCACCCCCATCTTGACCCCGGCCCCTTCCGCGATGGCGGCCAGGCGCTCTATCTCACCGAGCGACTCGACGTTGACGGCGTAGATGCCCTCGTCGACGGACATCTTCAGCTCCTCGTCCGTCTTGGCGGGGCCGGCGAAGACGATGTCCTCAGGGGCGAAGCCGGCGGCGCGGGCCACGATAAGCTCGCCGGAGGAGGCGACCTCGCCGCCGGCGCCGGCGCGGGCTATCAGGGAGCACACGGCGAGGTTCGGGTTCGCCTTTAGGGAGTAGGCGACCTCGGTGCCCAAGGCCTCCTGCACGCGGCGGACGCGCTCGGAGATCATCTTCGCGTGGTAGAGGTAGAACGGCGAGCCGTAGCGCTCCGCTATCTCGGAGACGGGGACGCCGCCAGGGGCGAACTCCCCGCCCTCCGCGCCGGAGCCGCCGAAGCGCCCGGCCAGATCGTTGGCCTTATCCGTTTGTGTAAGCATTGGTGATCCCCTTGCGGTCGATCTTGCCGTTCGCGTTCTTCGGGAGCTCGTCCCTGACGATGATCTCTTTCGGGATCATGTACGGCGGGCCGTTTTTTATGGCGTACTCCCGGATGGCGTCTATCGCCCCGTCCTCGCCGCCGTTCTTCAAGGAGATCACGGCTATCACGTCGTGGCCGACGGCCGGGTTCTCGACCCCGAAGGCGCAGGCCTCGTGGACCAGCCCGGAACCTAGCAGGAGGTTCTCGACCTCCTCGGGGCTCAGGCGGTAGCCCTGGTTCTTGATCATGGCGTCCTCGCGCCCGAGGAAGTACAAATACCCCTCCTCGTCCCGCGTGACGGTGTCCCCCGAGTACACGACCCGCTCCACGTCGAGAAGCCCCGGCGGGGCGAGCGGGTTCGGGCGGTAGGCCTTCTGCGTAGCCTCCTCGTTGCCCCAGTAGCCCATAGCAACGGTGGGGCCGCGGTGGACCAGCTCTCCCGGCTCGCCGGGGGCCGCCTCTTTACCCTCTTTGTCTATGACCATGATTTCGGTGTTCGGGATGGCCTTGCCGATACAGTTGCCCTGCTCGGGGCTCGAGCGGTGGATCTGCGCCGGGTCGAGGTACGTCGAGCGGAAGGCTTCGGTGAGGCCGTACATCAGGAAGATCCTGGTCCCTGAGGGCTCCAGCAGGTTCCTCAGCTCATCCAGGTTTGCCTGCGGTATCCGGCCGCCGGTGTTGGCGAGGTAGCGCAGGTGCGTGAGCGGGTTCTCCCGCAAAGATTTCGCGCTCCGGATCAGGAGCGCCCACAGCGGCGGCACGCCCGTAACGCCCGTGATCTCGTGCCGGCGCAGGCCCTTCAGGAGGTCCCCCGGCAGCCTGGAACGCAGCAGGTACAGCGTCGCCCCGGCCCGAAGCGAGGTCGTGAACTGGCTCATCCCCGCGTCGAAGTTCAAGGGGAGTGCCGAGAGGATGCGGTCCTCCGGCGTGTTCTCAAGGTACGTGGAGACGATCTGGGCCCCGACGACCACGTTTCGCTGGCTCGTCGCCACGCCTTTCGGCATCCCGGTCGAGCCGGACGTGTACAGGATCGTCCCGAGGTCGATCTCGGAGACCTCCCGGTCCTCCTCCAGGCCATCTCCTTTCAACGCCTCGGCGACGTCCACGAAGGACCTTGCGGCGCTGCCTTCGGGCTTCTCGCCCCTGTAGAACGCCGTCTCGACGGTCTTCGGCCGGAGCTCGTCGAGTTTGCCGGTGTCCCCGATCATGACGCGTATGTCGCAGTCTCCCGCCAGGTACTCGATCTGGGGCGCCTTGAAGAGCGGGTTAACGTTGACGTATGCGGCCCCGACTCTGGAGGCCGCGAGCATCGAGACGATGGCCTCCCAGGACTTCTCGACGAGCACCCCGACCCTGTCGCCCTTGCCGACGCCGGCGTCAACGAGGGCCGCCCCGAGGGCGCTGCTCTGCTTTTCGAGGTCCTCGTAGGTGTACTCTGCGTCACCGTCTACGACCGCGAGCTTCCCGGGGTCGCGCTCTAAAGAGTTATGGAGAAGGTCGTGGAGGGTGAATTCCGGGCGGGGCATCAGGCCGCCTTGCCCTCCACCAGGGTGGCTATGGCGTCGACGGAGCCGAAGTTCTCCTCGTCGAACTCGTCGTCCTCGACGGTGATGCCGAACTCATCTTCGAGGAACGTCACGAGCTCGACCGTCTGGAGCGAGGTCATGACGCCGTTCTCTATGAGGAGCTCGTCGTTGGCGACGTCGCGCCCGCCCGTCACGTTCTCCTGCAGCCAGCCGCGTATCGCGGCCCTGGCGTCCGTGTTGTTTGCAACCATGTCTCGTCTCCTTATCTGAGCCAGAACGTAGCTTCGCCGTCGCCGATGTTATACGACCAGCGGGCAACCGACGTCGCCCGGCCGTGCTGCGCCTCGTCGGCGAACTTCGTCATGAGCGTGTTGCGCCGGTCGTCGCGGTGGAAGAAGCCGAGCCGCAGCAGGTCCGAGGAGCGGGGGCCGGTCGGCGAATCGGCGAACCTGTAACGGATGATGTGGGCACCCGCCTCCCGAAAAAGCCTGACGCTCTCCCTGAGCAGCGCCCGCGCCACGTCGCGGCGCCCCGGGAGGGTTACCAGATCCAGGACGTACCCGTCCTGGCCGCCCGAGACGGTCCGGACCACGGCGTAGCCCGCGAGCCCGCCGGCCTCCCGCACCACGAGCACCGTGACGGGCCACTGGGGCGAGCCCGGGCCGTAGCGCCACCTCAGGAAAGCGGCGTCCTTCTCGACCACGCACGAGACGCTTGAAGCCACCTTCTCGAAGAAGGCGTCGAAGGACTCGTCGAACCCCTGGACCGGCACCACCTTCGGGCCGCCGGCGAAGGCGCCGCCCAGAGCCCCGTCCATCAGGCGCAGCCCGCCGTTCATCAGGCCCTTGACGGGGCCGGGTATCGGGGCGCGGGGCCGGGGCGGCTGGTAGCCCCCGGGCTCCTCGGGTTGCTCCATTCCCTCGGGCGATGGTCGGCCGTTCGGAAAACCTTGTCCCTCCTGGCTCAGGAGGCGTTCCAGCCGGGCCGGCATGGGCAGGCGCGAGACGTTCAGCAGCTTGGCCGCGTACTGGAGCTGGCCGGCATCCACCGCGCCGAACTTGGACTGGACACCTATCACCTCGGGCACCATGTCCAGCGAGACGCAGTTCTCGCACTCGGAGAAGAACTTGCGCATGAGCATGAGGGCGTGGAAGCCGTAGTCCGGGTGGCCCATGTAGTCCCCCGGCGAGTGCGCGACGACCCTGTGGCCGTTGACCCTATAGTACAGCGGCGTCGCCGCCAGATGGCCCACGACCTCCCCGTCATCCGTCGCCGCGATCCAGCGGCGGATCTCGCCCGCCAGCGGGTGGGTCCCGAGCCACTCGTAGACGGTCTCGTAGAAGCTGAACTCCTTGACCTCGGGGAGATAAGGGAACGCCCGGGCGCGCAGCTCGCCGATGCCCCTGGCGTCGCCCTCCTCGTACGGCCTGACCTTCGCCTTCTTCGCCATCTAGAGAGCGGAGGCCGTCTCGGACGCCTCTTCGCGGCGCGGGCTCAAGGCGCTCATCGTCCGGGCTCCATACTCTTCGTCCCCCTCCAGGTCTCTACGCAAGGTTTTCTCTCTTCAGCAGGGTTCGCCACACGATCTAATTCAAGAGACAGAGTGTAATTGAGGCGCACCGCAAAATCCAAGCCGGAAGCGGCCTTCCCGCGCCGCGCCGGACCCGGACAGAGGGGGCCACCGGACCGATTTTCCGCCTGAACTTGAAGGTTCGACGGGTTGCCCCGATAATTAGCGCCTGCGCGTCGCCGCTGTTTCATGAAAAGGCGGCGCGGGTCGCACTGTAGGAGGGGCGGACGGTTGAAGGAAATAAGCAAGGAAGGCGGGCCGCGGGCCGCCCGGAAATTGGGTAGTGGGCGGCAGGATGCCGATGGCGCGCCGCCGCGCAGCCGCCGGTCGCGCGGCAAGCGTTCGCAGTACGCCCTGCGGCGGGGGATCGTCGTGGTGGTCGCCGTGGCGTGCTTCCTCTTCGCCGGGTTCGCGCTCGTGGACCTTCTCGCCGGGGACACCGGCATCCAGAGTGGTGTCAGGATCGGCGACGTCGACGTCGGCGGGATGACCAAGGAAGAGGCCAGGGCCGCCGTCGAGAAGAACGCCGCCGAGACTTTTAGAGAGATCTCCTTCGGAGAGGGCCAGGACGCCGTCTCCATGAACGCCGAAGAGCTCGGCGTCAAGGTCAATGCCAGGGCCGCCGTCGACGAGGCCTACGCCCTCGGGCGGACCGGCGGGCCCTTCGCCCGCCTCTCCGACGCTTTCGGCTCCTCCGTCGGCGGGACGCGCATCGACCTGAAAGCCAGCTACGATGAGGGGGCGGCCCGGTCGGCCATAGGCAGGATCGCCGGCGACTTCAATCAGGAGCCGAAGGATGCCACCTTTACCGTCGCCGAGGGCGGCGACGTCAAGGTCCAGCCCGCGGAGAACGGCCGGACGCTGGACAAAGAGGCTACTCTTGCGAACCTCCAAGGGGCGCTCACGAACATGAGCGGCCGGGTGCCGCTCGCCGAGGGGCCGGCCCCGAAGCCACAGATCACGACCGCCGAGATCCAGCAGAGCAAGCCCGAGCGGGTCATAGGCGAGTACCAGACGGACTTTCTCTGGGACTCCAACCCCAACCGGAAAGAGAACATGAAGCTCGCGGCGGGCGCCATAAACAACACGGTCGTCAAGCCTGGCGAGGTCTTCTCGTTTAACGATCTGGCCTCCGAGCTTGACTACAAGGAGGCAAAGACCTTCTCCGACGGCGGCGTCGGCTTCGCCAACGGGGGCGGGCTCTGCCAGGTCTCTTCGACGCTGTACATGGCGGCCCAGTACGCGGGGCTCGAGATCGAGGAGCGCCACCCCCACTACGCGGTCCTGCCGTATATCAAGCCGGGCTTCGACGCGACGGTGTGGTTCGGCGACGAGTACGGCTACGGCGTGCAGGACATGAAGTTCAGGAACACGACGGACGCCCCGATCCTCATCCGCGAGTGGGTGGACGAGAAGGGCTTCTTGAACGCCCAGATCCTCGGCCAGCCCACGGGCAAGAAGGTGGAGATGGCGACGGAGAAGATCTTCGAGGACACCACCCGCGGCATCCGATGGGACACCTACAAGACGGTCACGGAGAACGGCGAGGTCACCTTCGACGACATGATCCACACCTACACCTACTCCTACAACCCGCCCCCGCCGGAGGATGGCCCACACTACGATACCTCGGCCCCCAGGGTGTCGGGCTGGAACGACCCCGGCAACACCACCGGCTGGGCCGAAGTCCCCGAGTAGCGCGATGGACGCGCGAGGACCGAACATCCGCGATCGGGGCACCCCTTGAACTTCTTCCCGCGCAAAAAGATCTTCGGCCCGCGCACCGAAGCGCGGCGGCGTCGCCGCCGGGTCCGCCTCGGCGTCCTCGCAGCCCTGCTCCTGGTCTCCGTCGGAGCCGTGGTCGTGGTCAACGGTTTGTTCGGGGGGGGATCGGGGGCCGGCTTCGCCCCGCTCTCGGAGGAAGAGGCCAAACCCGCGCGCGGAGACGCCCCCCAACCGAACGAGGAGGTCGCGCGGGCAAAAGGGGTATCGGGAACGGAGCAGGAGAACACGCCGCCCAAGGAGCCGGCCCCGGACCCGGAGCAAAAGACCCCCGAGGCCGCCGCGTTCGTCGCGGTGGCGTCCGAGTTTCCCGGGGTAAGCGAACAGAACATCGGGAACGTCTACAGGAGCAGGATGGACCCGTCCTGGGCCTCCGTCCGGTTCACCCCCGAAGGAGAGAACAAGGACTTCGTCGTCTTCTCGCACAAGGAAGGCGACCTCTGGCGGGCCGAGAAGTCGATCCGGGCCGACGAGCCGGACTACCCGGACAACGACGTGGTCCCGCTCGCCGGGGTTCCGAAAGACCTCCTGGACTACGTCTACGCAGAGAACCTCTTCGCCGCCGAGGTCCCCGAGCCCAAGGTGGAGCGGGTGGACGGCCTACCGGACGTGGGTTCCGCGGAGCCCCCACCCCTCGCACCCGTCGCCGAGGACGTGCCGGAGGGCGAGCGGGAGCGGATCGAAGAGGCCGTCGGCCGTCTTGAGGAGCGAATCAAAGCTTACGACGGGGTGGCCGGCGTCTACGTGCAGGACCTCGACGGGGGCCACGGCTACGGGGTGCGGGCCGACGAGACGTTCTTCTCGGCCTCGATCATCAAGGTCCCCGTCATGGTCGCCGTCTACCGCAAGGTCGAGCAGGGCGACCTGAGCTTCTCCCAGAAGGTCGAGCTCAAGGAAGAGGACTGGGCCGCCGGCGCGGGCTGGCTGCAGTGGGAGGAGGCCGGCACGACGCAGACCGTCGGCGACCTGCTCCTACTCATGATGACCCAGTCAGACAACGTGGCGACCAACGCCCTCGTCCGCATGGTCGGCGGCAAGGAGCACGTAAACGACGTCGCCAAATCACTCGGCGCCGAGGATACCCTCCTCTACCAGAAGGTCAGCAGCGAGCGGGGCGCCGCGCCCGGGCTCGACAACAGGACCACCCCGCGCGACATGGCGATCATGCTCCAGAAGATCGCCGACAACGAGGCGGCCAGCGAGAAGAGCTGCGGGTACATGATCGACCTCATGATGACCAACGAGCTCGACTGGTGGCTCGACGCGGGCCTCCCCGAGAACGTGTACGCGGCCAACAAGGCCGGCTGGCTCTACCAGGTCTACGGCGACGCCGGCATCGTCGAGTACGACGGCCGTCGCTACACCGTCGCCATCCTCAGCAAACACGGCGGGGCCACCGTGGACGAGGGAGCCGTGCTCATAGAAGACCTCTCGAGAATAGCCTGGGAGTCGCAGGGCGGGTAGGTTTTTTAGGTTCTGAGGTTTTAGGTTCGAGGTTTTTGGGCCGCGGGTAGCGGTAGCGGTCACCTGAGCACGTATTGTCCGTTCTTCTCGCGACGGTTCGCCTGCACGCCGTTGACCTCTTGCCTCGAACCCAGGATGCACCACCCCACCTGGGCGCCCGGCCGGAACGCGCGCATCCTCAGACCTCGAACCTAAAACCTCAAAGCCTTCAAGACCCTCGCCGGCGGCTCAGGAGAGTGGCCACGGACTTCAGCTCCTCCGTACGGAGGGCGAACGCGACGCCGAGGTAGGCCGCCAGGGAGGCGCCGCCGACGGCGATGAGGATCAGGAGCCGTCCGGTGAAGTCGGAGCCTTCGCCGAGGAGGGTCGTGCCGGCGAGGGCGACGGCGTACATGACGGCGCCGGCGGCCAGGATCTTCGCGAGCGAGGCGAGGATGCGGCGGCCGTCGATCCGGCCGATCTCCCCGCGGGTGGCGCCGAGTGCGAGAAGCGCGAGCACGCCGTAGGCGGCTGAGAGGGCCAGAACGACGCCGACCGCCTCGAAGAGGAGGGAGAGACCATAGGCGAGGGCCGCGTAGACGAAGAGGATGCCGACGTTCAGGAGGGCCGGGGTCTTCGTGTTCTGGCGGGAGTAGAAGGCCCGGACGAGAAAGAAGTACGCCGAGTAGCCGAGCAGGCCGACGGAGTAGGCGACGAGCAGGACGGCCACGTTTCTGGTGTCGGATGCTTCGAACTCGCCGCGCTGGTAGAGGAGGCCCACGATGGGCCGGGCGAGCACGACCATGCCGACCGTGGAGGGTACCACGACGAAGAGCATGGTCCTCAGCCCGAACGAGAACGTCTCCCTGTAGCCCTCCGCGTCCTCCCTCGAGTGCTTCTCGGAGAGCTCGGGCATCAGGGCGGTGGCTATGGAGACCACGAAGATGCCGTAGGGCAGGGAGAATATGGTGAACGCGTAGGTCAGGTCAGCGTAGGCGCCGTAGCCGGTGGCGAGGTACGCCGCCACGAGTTGGAAACCGACCGACGCCGCCACGAGCACGACCATGGGTCCGGCGAGCCGGGCGGTCGGCAGCAGGGCCGGGTGCCCGAGCTGCGGGCGGGGCCTGTAGCCGAGGGCGAGCAGCGTGGGGACGAGGGCGAGCGCCATCACCGCGACACCCACCGTCACCCCGAGGGCGAGCACGTAGAGGGCCAGGGAGCGGTCGGCGTCCCGCAAAAAAAAGAAGGCCGCGAAGGAGCCTATGATGATCAGGTTGTTCAACACGGGCGCGAAGGTCGGCAGGAAGAACCGCCGGTGGGCCTGAAGCACCCCGGTCGCGATGGTGGTCACGCCGTAGAAGATCATCTGCAGGGCGAAGATCCGGAAGAAGAACACCGCGTAACCCTCGGCCTGCCGCACCTCGGCGGCGGAGAGCGTCGAGGCCTCCCAGTCGCTGACGAGCGAGACCAGCGGCCCGGCGAAGACGATACCCACGAGGGCCACAAGCCCCATGAACGGCAGGACCAAGGTGAACAGGGCGTTCGTCAGGCGGCGGGCGTCGTCCTCGCCGTGGGAGGTCATCCTCTCCACGAGGACTGGGATAAAGATCGAGTACAGGATCCCGCCGATAAAGAGCTCGTAGATCAGGCTCGGCAAGAGCACCGCGACGGCGTAGGCCTCCGCCACGACCGTCGCCGCCCCGAGCACCGCCGCCTGCGCCGACCACCTGAGATACCCCGTCGCCCGCGACAAGACGGTCGCTACGGAGATGGAGAGCATCGACCGGAGGATGCCGGTCATACAAGCACGCCGCCTTCGGCGGCTCCCATAAGGTCGTCTCTTCGCGTAACGGCTCCCGACACTCAGAACCCCCGCGCGGTACGCGGTCCGAACGGTCTTTGGGCGGCTGAACTGCTGGAAGCGGAAGCCCAAGGCGGCGTGCTGGGGGCGTGGCCAGGGCGGGTTGGCAAGCTCTCTACGGGATCTCTTCCGGGGGGCGGCCGATCCACTCCTCGTAGATCTCCTCGTAGGTGCCGTCCTCTTTGATCTCGGACAAGGCCTGGTTGACGGGCTCGATGAGGGGGCTGTCTTTTGGAAAGGCGATGCCGTACTGGGAGCCCGTGGGGATGACCTCGACGAGCTCGAGCTCCCCGCCGGATTCCTCCACCTCCGTCTGCGCGGCCGGGAGGTCGTAGATCACACCATCCACCATTCCCTGCTCCAGCGCGGTGAAGGCCGCGTCTATGGTGTTGTCGAAGGTGCGCACCGCCTCGACGTCGCCGGCGTTGAGGAGCTCTCCGGCCTCGGCCTGGCCCATAGTGCCGGTCTGGACGCCTAAAGTCATCTCCGCGAGGTCGCCGGTCGACTCTATCTCCGAGCCGCTGCGGACGACGAGCGCCTCGTCCACGTTGTAGTAGGGGTCGGAGAAATCTACCTGCTGACGCCGGTCGGCGGTGATGGTCATGCCCGAGATGACCGCGTCGAAGAGGTCGGAGGAGAGGCCCCTGATGAGGCTGTCGAACTGGACGTTCCTGTACTTGACCTCGAGGCCCGTCCGGTCGGCGATCTCGTTCATCAGGTCGATGTCGAAGCCCTTGGGACCCTCGCGCGGGGCGAACTCGAAGGGGGGATAGGCGACGTTGGAGGCGACGACTATCTCGCCGTCGGCCAGCGCCGAGCTCGTCGTCTCCTCCTCCCGCACGACGTCAGCCGGGGACGGTTCGTCGTCCCCCGCGCTGCATCCCGTCGCAAAGAAGGCGCACAGGACGAGCGTCGCCGCCAGATACCTCACCGACCACCCTCTCACCCTGAGCCTTCCCTCCCGCGTCTGCGACCCGGGGCTTCCGCCCGTCGGGCGGGCCGGGCGTGGTGTTCCGTGAACGCAATACTATTCAGCCGACAGGACGGGGTCAAGACGCCGGCGGCGTATGCGTCCCTACGCCGTACGGCGGTTCAGGCGCCGTTCGAGGCCGCTCGCCAGGTAGATCAGGGGCAGGCAGATCGCCAGGCAGAAGTAGCATTCGGAGGATTCTACCCCATCACGGTCCTCCATCTGACAGCTTAGAGACAGCTACGGAAGGGAGGGACGGGTGGGAATGAAGCGGCGCGGGGCCGGTGAGGGGGCATCTACCGGCGCAAGGACGGTAGGCGGGTGGGCCAGTACGAGGTCGGGGGAAAGCGGCGTTACGCCCACGGCAAAGACAGGGACGGGATCAGAACCAAGCTGATGAAAGCCCTCGCGGATCGGGACGCGGGGCTGGTCCTCGATTCGCGGAACCTCACCGCTGGCGAGTACGCGCCTCTGTAGCTCGACTCGATCAGGAAGGCCGTTTGCCCCCGCACCTGGAAGCGCCCCGAGGAGCTAACCCGGCTGCACATGGTACCCGGCTCGGCACACCAAGCTCGACAAGCTGAATGCCTTGCAGGTCCAGGCCCTCTACCGCAAGAGGCTCGATTCCGGCCTTTCCCCCACCACCGTCAGGAAGGTTCTAGGGTTTTCGACATCTCCCAGGCGGGTGGCGGAGGCCGTACAAGGCCACAGCGGGCTGCGTCTTCCGTACAATCCCGTCTTGGTCGGGTACTAGCCGGGGCTGACTCCGCCGCGTGGCTAGCCCACTCCCGAAACACCCACGTATTGGGCCAGCGCGATCTTATACACCACATGACGTATAGTATGCATTGATATCCTCTACATGCTAGGCTATTGCCGGGGTTTGGAAGTCGTTGGTACGACCGGACAAGGGATTGTGGCGTGAAGAAAACTGAGGACGGGACCACCGGGGCCAGGACGAGGACCGTGCGCTGGATCGAGTCGCTGTGGGAGGGCACGAACACCACCGCCAGGGAGGAAGACCAGAAGGAAGAGGTCCTTTCGGTCTTCCGGGAGTTGGTGAGAGAGTCCAAGCAGGAGGGAGAGATACGCGAGTACGTGCCCTGGCAACCGCTCTGGTAGCTCTGCGCACCTTCGGTAGGTCAGCCCTCCAACCTGCACCGCCCGCGCATTCTGTGAACCCTTCCCCTGCGGAGCGCCTCGTGCGGCACCCGGCACCTGCGGCTCGCGGTTTGCTCTTCGAATAGCGACAAGCCGTATCCGATGGCCGAGGTCGCGAAGGCCACCGTTAGAACGAAGACGAAAAACGACAAGACCTGCAAGGTGACCCCCTCCTGCTCCAGTCGGGGCGTTATAGCAAACGCTACTTCCACCGGCAAGGACGTTCTTTTTTCCGCGCTACCGCTAGATGACCGAAGCCCGCAGAACCCAATATGTGGTCGAGGAGAAAAGGGAACCGGTGCCCTCTGAGGGATGGCAAAGGGAAAAGAGGAGCCGGGAACCGGGTGACGGTCACGTTCGAATCGCACACAGAGGCGAAGGACAACTACTCCGCCATTGCATTGGCACAATATAGGCTGAAGTGTGCGGCATGCCGGGGTCTAGCCAAGGTAAGTCGAGCGGGACGACCGCCCTACCCGGGAGCGTCCCTCCCTCTTGTCGGAACTTCTTGCGTCGTGTTCCGTGAAAGGTGGCACGAGCTACATACAAAGGTGTAGTAGTGTGATACAAAACACAGTAGGGTGAAGGGAAAGGAAGCCGCTTGGGGTCAGAGAGCAGTGGCCTGGCCCCACGGCTTCGATTATGTAAAGGGGTGAATGGTTTGGAGTCGTGCGAAGTACGCACCGGGTCGGTGGTGCGGCTGCTGGACGGTGGGAGGCGTGGTGAAAAGGGTTGCGTGGGCACGGTGGAGAGAACCTACGGCCATCCCGACTACCTGGCGATGGAGGTTCGCTTCAAGGATGGGAGCACGGAGCTTTGCTGGCACCACGAGTTGGCGAAGGCGGAGGAAGGCGAACGGCCCTCCTCACGAAGCGCCTCCGATGGCGGTGGCTGACAGCGGTCTTGGCGAGGCGGGCGGCTACGATGGACTCGGGCTGCCCTTCGGCTACCGCCTGGAACGCCGGGACGATCTGCTGATACTGCGTAGGGCCGATGGCTCCGACGTGGCCGCGTTCGGTGCCGTGGAATTGGACCCGTTCGAGGTCGAGTTGGCAGTGTGGGAGGATGCCGATTAGCGTCCTGCGGCACATACCTTGACGCGGTGCCCGCATAGACTGAAGTCGTGACGGAGCTACGCAAGACCGGGGCCAACGAGTACGACGTTGTGGCGAACGGGTGGGTGCTCGGGCGGGTGTGGAATTGGCACGGTCGCTGGTCAGCCGAAGCCAACGGACAGACCCATCACGGTCTCAAGAGCCGCAAAGAGGCCATCGCCAAAGTCGAGCGTATCCACGGGTCCAAACAGTAGCGAAGCCCTGAAGGCCGTTCTTGATCCCGATCATCAAGCACTATATGTCTAACCGTAGGTGCTCCCCATGTTTTCGGGCCTGGGTCCCTGGTCTCGACCTCGAATCCTTGGAAGACGGGTTCTGGAAAAAGGACCCTCTAGCACCATTTTGGTGTTTGTGCGCCTGGCACGTGCCTGGCACGCCTTATACGGGTCTGAGACTCCTAGAGGCCACCGGATGATAGAAGTCGCTAGTAGGTTACTCTTTCTTCCTGCTGTCCAGCTCGTTGGCCGCTTCGCTTATCATCCTGATTAGCTCCTCCTCGCTCATCTCGGAGACATCGACCGGAGACTGAGAAGCGGGGGGCTGCGCCGGTTGCTCCTCTTGCGCCCCTGCTTCCGGCGTTGCGGGCGCTTCCTCGAACGCTCCCAGGGAGCCTCCCTCCTCGACGTTCACGGTCTGGCCGGATTCCTCCCCCTCCACGAAGGCGACAACGTCCTCGTAGGTTTCGAGGACCGTTACCTCGCCCTGTTCGGAAGCGTTGACCATCACGGTCTGGTTGACCCCCGCCTTATCGGCGTTGGTGATGGTGGCCATCCAGTAGAGGGTCTTGCTCTTTACCACCGGCCTGGGTTCTAGTATGACCGCGTTTAGGCCCCACTGGTAGTTGGGGAACGCGGCCTTGGCGTAATCCAGGGCCTTGTTGACCCCGATCAGGGCGCTGCCCGTGTCGGGTTTAAAGTAGGTAACCTCGCCGCTGTGGGCATCCACGTAGATGCCCCGGTACATCGAGAAACTCCGACCGTAGGGTTCGGCTGCCGAGAACCATTGGGGTCCCTCTCCCGTGGGGATGAGGAAGGGCATCTCGTTTGCCGAGGACCCTTGGGGAGTAGCGGCGGTCTCCGGGTCGGGTGCGGCCTGTTCCCCCGAAGCGTCTATCCGGGGGATTCGGGCCTCGTTCTCGTGGGCGAACCAGGTGTTCCAGTAGCCGTTACGGTACTTCCAGACATCACCCACCCTCCTCGCCAACTCCTCGGGGTAGAGCCTCTCCCCGTCAAAGCGACCGTCCCTAACGGCTTCTTCGGGGGAGAGGTTCTCCACCTCTCCGTCGGGGTGAACGACCAGGACCCCGCCCCACCGGGGCACCATGACCGGGAAGGAGAACTCGTAGCTTATGTACGGGACCACCCCGAGTAGCTCCTCACCGTCCAGGACGTAGTACTGGTTCGTGTGGTGGGCGAAAAACTTCTCCCTCTTGAGCCTCCAATTGATGTTCCTGTGGAGGGCCATGCCCTCGCCCCGCCTGAATTCCTGGTTCACGGTCTCGGCGGACCCGTCGGGCCGGATGACCATGACCCCATCCTGGTTATTGATCAGGGAGTTGTAGAGGCCGTTGGGTTCCCTCGGTGCCACCCAATCTATCCCGCCCTCGCCGTTCTCCAAGGGTTCGAATTGCCCGAGCACGAGGGTGGAGTCATCCTGGGTGTTCTGCCCGAAGCGGGCGGCCACGTCGTAGGGGAGGAACCTTACCCCTAGCGTGTCGGGCATCTCCTCGATCTCTTCGGCCTCTACCGAATCCAAGTACTTCAGGTCCCGCAGCGGCGCAGCCACGATCAGGTAGGCCAGGGCCGCGACGATGGCAACCACCCCCACCACCTTCGCCGGGTCCTTGTCTCCCACCCGCCAGAGGTAGGCACCGAAGACCGTACCGGCCAGCACCACGATGAGGAATGGCCAGCTTACGTACAGCGCCATGAGCAGACCGTGGAAGACTGGAGAGACCAGCCACGCGAAGAACAGGGCCACCACCAGCCCCACGACCAGACGTACCCGTCCAGCAGATGACAAACGCGAGTACAAGCGCGATGACAATTCGCTCAGGCGTTTGACGATCTCGTCCATCCGCTTGTCCTCCCTAGGCTCTCTTACCCAAGTCTATACTCTCGCTCCGTGATTGCGTCTGTGGTGTGGCCCTCAGGATGCCCCCGGAAACCGGAAAAGACCGTGCCTCGGGCGATGGATCAGACAACTTGGAAAACGCGCTCTACCGTGCCCTGCAAGGTACCCGAGAGGCTTTCTGCGGACCTCGATCTACGGTTCTGATCGGCGGTGGGGAGGAGGAGACGGCCAGAGGCCCTCAGAAGCCAAACATGGCTACGATTCTCCGCAATTGTGCGCCGATGGTTGGCTGTCATCCGGGCGCGTCGAGCGGCGGTGGATCGTGCTCTACACGGGCTTCGATACCAACGTTCAAGACCACTAGGAGCGTCCACGGCCAGCGGGTCGATGCCGGGAGCGCGGTGGTTCTCTCACACAACCAGTCCGAAGAAGCGCCCTTCGGACCGTACAATCCCAAGAGAGGATTCGGGATAGATAAAGGCAATCGTCAGGCTGTTCTCCTGTTCAAGCGCCGTTCGAGGCCGTTCGCCAGGTAGATCAGGGGCAGGCAGATCGCCAGGTAGAAGAGCGCCGCCGCCACCAGCGGCGTCGAGTTGGCCGTCGCCGACTGCAAGACCCGCGCCGAGCGCAAGAGCTCTTCGAGGCCTATCACCGAGACGATGGACGTGTCCTTTATGAGCATCACGAACTCGTTGGTCAAGGGGGGGATGACGCGCCGGAAGGCCTGCGGGACGATGATGTGGCGCATGGTCTGGGCGTAGGTCAGCCCCGAGGCCCTCCCCGCCTCCATCTGGCCGCGGTCTATGCTCTGGATGCCGGAGCGGAAGATCTCCGCGACGTAGGCCGCGCTGTTCAGCGTGAGCGCTACGAGGCCCGCGAAGAACAGGCTCTCTATCCGGATACCGATATTCGGCGTGGCGAAGTAGATAAAGATTATCTGGATGAGGAGCGGCGTCCCCCGGAAGACGTCTATGTAGACCTGGGCGGGGGCTGAGAGGAGCCTCGAGCGGCCTATCTTCATCAGCGCCAGCACGAGCCCGAGGATTATGCCCAGGACCTCAGCCAGGAGCGCCAGGAGGATGGTGATGAGGAACGCCTGCAGGAGCGAGTCGAAGTTCTGCAAGACGATCCCTAGGTCCAGGTAGCTCTCGCGGATGTTCTGCAGGCTGAAGAAGCTCGGGTCGAACTCTACCGGCAGCTCGAACGGCACCGCCCCACCCCCCTACCGGATGCTACTGCGGTATCTCTTCGGGGGCGCGGCCTATCCACTTCTTGTAGATCTCCTCGTAAGTGCCGTCTTCTTTTATCTTGGCGAGCGCCTCGTTCACGTCCTGGCGCATGTCGGAACCCTTGGGGAAGGCGATGCCGTACTGCTCGCCGGTGGCGATGACCTCGACGATCTCGAGCTCCCCGTCGCTGTTGTTAACCTCATCCTGGGAGACGGGCAGGTCGTTGATGATGGCGTCTATCTGGCCGTTGTTGAGCGCCGCGAACGCGTCCTCTATGGTGTCGAAGGTGCGGATCTCGCCGGTGATATCGCCCTGCTCCTCGAACTCGTTCGCCTTGATCTCGCCGGTCGTGCCGATCTGGACGCCGACGGTCGCGTCCCCGATCTCACCCACGGACCCTATGTCGGAATCGCTTGGCACGAGCAGGGACTGGTCCGCGTTGAAGTACGGGTCGGAGAAGTCTATCTGCTCCTGGCGCTCCGGCGTGATGGTCATCGCCGAGATGACGACATCGTACTGGTTGTTGCGCAGACCGCCGATGATGCCGTCGAAGGTGACGTTCTGGTACTCGGGCGTGAAGCCGGCGCGCCGGCCGATCTCGTCCATCAGGTCTATGTCGAACCCGACGGGCTCGCCGTCCCTCTCGAACTCGAAAGGCGGGTACGCGATGTCCGACGCGACGCTGACGTCTTCGCCGCCCCCGCCTCCACTGCCACCACCGCCGCAGGCGGCGAGCGTCGCCATCAACGCCGCCGCGAGAACGAACAGCGTCAGAACCCTCCCGAACAAACCCTTTGGCATATTGAGCCCTTCTACGTATCCGACGGGGCCTCCGCGGGGCGAGGGCCCAAACTGTGGTTTCTAGAAAGCCAATATAGTTACGCGACGTTCCATGGTCAAGCGTCGGGCCGGCGCCCGTGCTACGGTGCCGCACTGCCCGTCGGCTTTGTTTTGTAGGGGAGACTTCATGACGGACCTTGACCGCAAGCTCGTAGACGCCGTGGCCCGCGAGGTCGAGGCCCGCAGCCCCGACGCGGTGCGGCTCCTGCAAGAGCTGGTCCGCGTCCCCTCGACGACGGGTGAGGAGGGGGCCGTCCAAAAGAAGGTCGAGCACGCCTTCCGCGGGCGCGGCCTGGAGGTGGACGTGTGGGAGGCGACGCCCGACCAGGTGGAGCCCTACCGCGACCACGTCGGGGAACAGGAGAGGTACGAGAACCGCCCGAACGTCGCCGGCCGCCGCCGCGGGCTGGGCGGCGGCCGGTCGCTGCTCCTCAACGCCCACATGGACACCGTGGCACCCGGCGACCCCGCGGCCTGGGACCACGACCCGCTCGGGGGCGAGGTCGTCGGCGAGAGGCTCTACGGCCGGGGCTCCTGCGACATGAAGGGCGGGCTCGTCACCCACCTCGCGGCGCTCGACGCCCTGGAGGCCGCAGGGGTAGAACTCCAGGGTGACGTGACGGTGACGGCGACGGTGGGGGAGGAGAACGGCGGGCTCGGCGCCCTCTCGGCCGTGCTCCGGGGCTATCACGCCGACGCCGCCCTCATAACCGAGCCCACCAGGTTGCGGCTCGTGCCGGCCCAGGGGGGCTCGCTCGTCTTCCGCCTCACCGTCCCGGGGCGCTCCGCCCACGCCGCCGTCCGCGACGAGGGCGTCTCGGCGCTGGAGAAGTTCGTGCCGCTCTTCGAGGCCTTGAGGGATCTGGAGCGCGAGCGGAACGCCACGCTCTCCCACCCGCTCTACGACCACCTTCAGAACAAGGTGCCCATTAACATAGGCCTAGTGCGGGCCGGCAACTGGGCCTCGACCGTGCCGGAGAAGCTCGTCGCCGAGGGCCGGGCCGGCCTGATCCCCGGCGAAGAGGTGGACCTCTTCAAGGGCCAGGTGACGGAGCGCATCCAGGCCGTCGCAAACAGCGACCCGTACCTGCGCGAGCATCCCCCGGCCCTTGAGTGGTTCGGCGGCCAGTTCGCCCCGTCCGAGGTGCCGCCCGGCGCCCCGATCTGCGAGGCGGTCAAGAGGGCCCACGCCCTCGCGACGGGGGAGGAGCCCATCGTCGAGGGGGTCTCCTACGGGGCGGACATGCGTCTGTTTATCCGCTTCGGGGGGACGCCGTGCGTGATGTACGGAGCGGGGGACGTGCGCGACGCCCACGCGCCAGACGAGCACATAAGCATCCCCGACCTTGCGACCGCGACGAAGACGGTGGCGTTCCTGATCTCCTCCTGGTGCGGCGTGGCGCGCTGACCGCGCGGGACGGATTTGACCCGGGTTCGACCCGCAAATACAATACGCATTCTGTAGCTCTTGCGACATAGTAGGGGCGTTGCGAAAGGGGAGGGTGCTTGGAGACACCGGGAGCGCAGCCAACGGTCACCGGGGACGGGGTAGCCCAGTCCGAAGAGCTCGTGCGCGCCATCAGCGCGCCGTTGCTGTTCTTCTACGTGTTAGGCGACGTGCTCGGGAGCGGCATCTACGCCCTGATCGGGGTGATGGCCGCGAGCGTCGGCGGCGCGTTCTGGACCTCCTTCGTGGTCGGGGTGGGCGCGGCCATGCTGACCGGCTTCGCCTACTCCGAGCTCATCACCAAGTACCCCCACGCGGCGGGGGCCGCCATGTACGCCGGCAGGGCTTTCAAGAGCCGCTTCTTTACCTTCCTGGTGGCGTTCTGCACGGTTGCGGCGAGTTTGGCCGCGACGGGTGCTCTGGCGCTGGCGTTCGGCGGGTACTTTCTGGAGCTTCTGGTCTCGATCTTCAGCCTGCCGCTGCTCCTGACCGCCCTTATATTCGTCGTGTTCTTGGCGTTCATCAACTTCCGCGGCATCTCAGAGTCCGTAAAGCTGAACCTTGCCATGAGCATCACCGAGCTCTCGGGCCTCGCGCTGGTGCTCGTGATCGGGGTCGTCGTCCTTCTTACCGGCGACGCCAACCTCAGCCGGCCCTTCCAGTTCAACGAGGGGGGTAACCCCGCGCTTCTGGCCCTGACCGGCGCCACGCTCGCGTTCTTCGCGATGACGGGCTTTGAGAACGCGGCGAACGTGGCCGAGGAGGTCCAGAACCCGAGCAGGGTCTACCCGCGCGCGCTGCTCGGCGGGATGGCCTCGGCGGGGATCATCTACCTGGTCATCGCGTTTATCGCCGCGATGGTGACGCCTCTGGGCCAGCTCGCCGGCTCGGACGTGGCGCTGCTCGAGGTGGTGCGCCAGGGCTTCCCGGCCTTCCCCGGCTGGCTCTTCGCGATCATCGCGTGCATAGCGGTGACCAACACCTGCCTCGTCGCCCTGATAACGAACTCCAGGATCATGTACGGCATGGCGCGCGAGGGCGTGGTCCCGCGCATCTTTGCCCGCACCCACCAGTCGCGGCGCACGCCCTGGGTCGCCATCGTCTTCACCACGATCGTCGCGCTGGTCCTGATCGTCGGCGTTGGGGAGGCCGGCGTCAACACGCTGGCGAGCGCCACCGTGGCGTTCCTTCTGGCGGTCTTCGCGCTTGTCTGCCTGTGCGCGCTGGTCCTGCGCCGCGACAGCGTCCCACAGGAGCACTACACGGCGCCGACGGCGATCCTCGGCCTCGGGGTGGTCGTGAACGTCGCGCTCCTGCTCTACGTCCTGATAACCGACATCCAGGGCCTCGCCGCCGGCGACACCGGCATCAGGGAGAGCGTCGTCGTGGTGTGCCTGGTGATGCTGCTCATAGGGATCGGCCTCTACTTCGTGAACAACCTCGCCCAACGCAGGCTGGACCCGTCGCTCAGGCGCAACGGACGAGAAGGAGGACCATGACCCACGTGCTCGTCGCCACGGATGGTTCGGAGCAGTCGCTCAAGGCGGCCAGGTACCTCCGCGACCTCTTCGGGGGGGCCGCGCCGGAGAAGATCAGCGTCATCGCCGTCGTGCGCCCGCTCGCCGCCGTCCCCTTCGCCAGCGACTTCGGCGAGGAGCGCCACGCCGCCCAGCAGGCCGACGCCGACCCTGGCGGCTACTCTTTCCAGGAGGCGGCCAGGGAGGCCGTCGAGCGCGTGGCGGTAGAGCTCGCGGGCATGAACACGCAGGTGGACACCATGGTCCGCGGTGGCACGCCGGCCGACCAGATCGTGCGCCTCGCCGACGAGCTCGAAGCCGACCTCATAGTCATCGGGGGCCGCGGCAAGGGCGCCATGGAGGCCATCGTACTCGGCAGCGTCGCCTACCGCGTCCTCCACCACGCCCCCTGCCCCGTGCTCGTGACCCGCTAGAGAGCGCTGGCGAGTTTCTAGCGCGTCGCTATCAGCCCCCGAGAAGACGCGGGTTTGGTGTGAACGGCCTCAACCCCGACTAGCCTAGCGCCGCGAGCAACCGGTCGTTCTCCTCGGGGCCGCCGATAGTGACCCGGCTCCACCCGACCGGGTAGCCTAGGGCCTCGCCCTCGCGCACGAGCACGCCGGTTTTCTCGAAGAGGGACGGCTTCGCGCCGACCATGACGAAGTTGGTGTGGGAGGGGACGTAATCGAGGCCCGCCGCGCCGAAGGCTTCCTGCACCCTCTCCCGCTCGCGCTTCATCAGGCGCGAGCGTTCGGCTATGGCCTCCGGCTGGCCCATCGAGGCTCTTGCTGCGGCCTGGCCGGACTGGTTCACGGAGAAGGGGACGTGCGTGCTCCAGACGAGACCGGCGAGCCTCTCCGGGACGAGGCCGTAGCCGACCCTGAAGCCCGCGAGGCCGTGGACCTTTGAGAAGGTTCTCGTTGAGACGACGTTCTCGGATGCCAGCACTAGCTCGTGGGATCCTGAGTACAGCGGGTCGTCCACGAAATCGTAGTAGGCCTCGTCAAGGATCAGGAGCACGTGCTCGGGCAGCGCACCCGCGAATCGGCGCACTTCCGCGAGGGGCAGGTACGTCCCGCTCGGGTTGTTGGGGTTGCAGAGGATCACGGCCCGCGTCCGGTCCGTCACGGCAGCTAGCATCGCGTCGAGGTCGGCCCTGTGATGGTCGTCCAGCGGAACCTTCTTCGTGTCCAGCCCGACCACGCGGGCGGCGGAGACGTAGAAGGGGAAGGAGGGCCAGGGGATGACGACCTCGCCCGGACGGTCCAGGATCTGCATGAGGTCCACGAGCGTCTCGCTGGAGCCGTTGCCGACGACGACGTTTTCGGCCGCGAGGCCGGGGTTGGCCTGGGCTATCGCCTCGCGCAGGGGCGTGGCGTCGCGGTCAGGGTAGCGCCCGGCGCGGGAGAGGGTCTCGACTATCGCGGCCCGGGCCTCGGGTAAGGGTCCGAAGGAGAGCTCGTTCATCGTTAGCTTGACGTACTCATCGGAGCCGTAGTCCACCGAGATCTCCTCCCGCAGCCGCGGCGGGTTGTACGGGCTAACGCCTTCGAGCACCGACCTCGTCTTCAAACCGACTCCGATCTCTTGGAGGCAACACACCCCAGAAAAGATAGACCTGCGCCGCCCAGACCGCAACGCGCTCTAATCGAGCAGATCCACCCTCTCGAACTCCACCCCCGGCAGGTCGAGGGCGAAAGTACCCTCGGGGAAGGCCTCGTCGAAGGCCAGCCCGGTCACCTCGAAAACGTCGCACTCCTCTCCGCGGAACCGGGAGGCGAAGCGCAAGATCGTACCCACCTGCGCGTCCACCGAGATCTTGTAGTCGTCGGCGCCGTCCCAGAAAGGCCCGACCGGCGCGTAGTCCCAGGAGACGGCCGTGGCCTCGACCTCGACGGTCTCCCGGCCGAGCCTCTCGGCTCCCCCCAGGATCCGCAGTTCGCAATCCCCGAGGCCGTACCGGATCTCGTACGGATCCAGCAGGCACGAAAGCTCCACTTCCGGGGAGAAACCGCCGTCGTTGCTCGGCGAATGGAGGGCGTGGCCTGAAGCCCCGTAGGACCACCAGGGGCCGCGTCCGTCGGACACGCGGTAATTGGTCCCGGGCCCGTCGCCTGCGTCGGTCTCCTGACGCCAGCGGTCGGGGCGCTCGTGCCAGAGGCGCGACCGCTCGTCCAGGTCCGCGTACTCCCGGTAGCGCGGCACATCGAACGGTGGGTCGAAGTTTGTGAGGATGCCGCGGCGGAAGCCGTGCTCCGTGTAGCGGGCCTCCGCCTCCGTCGCCAGGTCCCCCCGGCGCCGGTGCCTGACGGTGGCGCGGGCGGTCCGGTAACGTTCCCCCGCCCCGAAGAGAAGGCTGGAGAGCCGGTGGAAAGCGTCCGATGCCAAGGGGCCGGCTAGTGCAGGATCTGGTTCAGGAAGCGCTTGGTCCGCTCGTGCGTGGGGTTCTCGAAGAAGTGCTCCGGGGTGCCGACCTCGACGATGCGGCCCTCGTCCATGAAGACGACCCTGTCGGCGACGCGGCGGGCGAAGCCCATCTCGTGGGTGACGACCACCATCGTCATGCCGCCGCGGGCGAGGTCGGCCATCGCGTCGAGCACCTCGCTGATCATCTCGGGGTCCAAGGCGCTCGTCGGCTCGTCGAAGAGCATGATCCTGGGCTCCATGGCAAGCCCGCGGGCTATCGCGACCCGCTGCTGCTGGCCCCCCGACAAGCTCTCCGGGTACTTGTCGGCCTGCTCCGGGATGCCCACCCTCGCGAGCAGCCTCTCGCACCGCTCGTCGGCGTCCCCCTGGGGGACGCTCTTCACCCGCACGGGGGCGAGCTTTATGTTCTCGGCGACGGTCATGTGCGGGTAGAGGTTGAACTGCTGGAAGACCATGCCTATCTCCGAGCGCAGCTTGTTGATGTCGGTCTTCTTGTCGTGGACCGGGAAGCCGTCCACGGTGAGCTCGCCTGAGGTGATCTCCTCCAGGCCGTTTATGCACCGCAAGAGCGTGCTCTTGCCCGACCCGCTGGGCCCGATGACGACTACGACCTCGCCCTCGTCCACGGAGAAGTCTATCTCCTTGAGGACCTGGAAGTCCCCGAAGAATTTGTCCACCCCGTCGAACTCTATGATCGGCAAACGCTCTCCCAAAACCCGTTAAACGTGCGGTGTAGAATAGCATAAGCACGCCAAATTCAGGAGGAGTTTTGGACAGTCTCTTCGACGCCGCGGATGGCGGCGAGGGCCGCGAGAAAAGGCTGGAAGACCTGGCGCAGCAGGTCTCCGTCTGCACGAAGTGCGACCTCGCGATGACCCGCACTAACACGGTCTTCGCCAGCGGCGACCCCTACTCGCCGCTCATGCTCGTCGGCGAGGGACCGGGGGAGAACGAGGACGCCACGGGCCTGCCCTTCGTCGGCCGGGCCGGCAAGCTCCTCGACGATATCCTCGGGGCGGTAGACCTCACCCGCGACAACGTCTACCTCACGAACACCGTCAAGTGCCGGGCCGCGGTGGAGGAGGGCGGCCGGATGAAGAACCGCCAGCCCAAGACGACCGAGATCCGGGCCTGCAACCCCTACCTCCAGGGCCAGATGGAGGCGGTGAAGCCCGAGATCATACTCTGCCTCGGAGGCCCCGCCGCAAAGACCCTCATAGACAAGGACTTCAAGATCACCAAAGACCGCGGCAAGTGGTACGACCTCGCCAATGGTGCTAAGGCCATGGCGACCTTCCACCCCGCCTACGTCCTCCGCCAGCGCGGCGACGACCTCGACAACACCAAACGCCTCGTCTGGAAAGATATCCAGAACGTCCACGCCGAGTACCAGAAGGCTATGGAAGAGCGGGGATAATCTCCCGACCCGCCAGGCGGGGGCGCGCCTTCGGGCCGGCCGAACGCCCGAGGCTCGCCCGAACGCAACGTCGTAAACATTCTCATACCAGAATTTGACCTTGCCTGTTATGATGGCTCGCATAAGTAGTCTGAAACCGTCGTGGAAGGGCTCTGCAAAACGTGGTAAGCACAATCTCCGACAGCCGAATGATGGATAGCATAGACAGGGACATCCTCAATCTTATCCAGCGCGAGGTCCCGCTGGAACGAGAGCCGTTCGCGGCCATCGGACGGGAGTTGGGGATAGGCGGCGACGAGGTCATCCGTCGCATAGAGGCGCTAAAGCGCGGTCGCGTGATACGCCAGATCAGCGCCATCTTCGACACCCGCGTCCTGGGCTACGAGTCGACCCTGGTGGCGGCCACGATCCCGGCCGAGAGGCTGAACGAGGGTGCCAAGGCCGTGAACTCCCATCCCGGCGTCACCCACAACTACGAGCGCAACAACGAGTTCAACCTCTGGTACACGGTCGCCGTCCCGCCGGACTCCCGGCTGGGCCTCGAAGGGACCGTGGACGTGCTCCACCACATAAGCGGCGCCGTGAAGACGCGCATCCTGCCGACGCTGAAGCTGTTCAAGATCGGGGTCACCCTCGACATGAACAAGGGGGCGACCGCCAAAAAGGAGGCCCCGCAGTACGGCGAGGCGGACCGCCAGGGTGCCGACCGGAACGTCTCAGAAGACGACAAGGCCGCCATAAAGGCGCTGCAAGAAGACGTGCCGCTCACGCCGCGGCCGTTCGACTTGTGGGGCCGGCAGGTCGGTCTCACGTACGAGGAGCTTCTTGAGCGGGCGCACGATCTCAGAGAGCGCAAGATCATGCGCCGCTTCTCGGCCGTGCTCTACCACCGCAAGGCGGGCTTCCGGGCGAACGCGATGGGCGTCTGGAAGGTCCCCGAGGGGCGAATAGAAGAGGTCGGCAACGCCTTCGCCCAGTACCAGGCCGTGAGCCACTGCTACGAGCGCCCGACCTACGAGGACTGGCCCTACTCCGTGTTCAGCATGGTCCACGGCCGCAGCGTCGAGGAGTGCGAGAACGTGCTCGACGCGATGGCCGAGGAGACCGGCATAACCGAGCGCGACTCCCTCTACTCCACCCGCGAGTACAAAAAGACGCGGGTGCGGTACTTTACGCCGGAGATGGAGGCCTGGGAGCGCCTCTACGCCGGCGTGCTGAGATAAGGCATTGAGGTCTTGAGGTTCTAGGCATCAGGGGTAAGGTGCGCGGCCCGGGACCCGAGATCCTGGCCCGTACTGAATGCCGGGCGGCGTGGTCCCGATGGACTCGCTCCGCCACCCCTCAGAACCTGGGAGCCTCAGAGCCTTTCGCCTCCGGTCGTCTCCGCTTCGACGGTGACCGACGCGCCGGCCGGATGTTCCGTTGCTGACCTGGGCCCTTCTCGTGGCGCTCCTCGCGGCGCTTCTGGCCGGAACGGTTACGGGGCTTACGGGGTTCGGGCTGGCGCTCATCAGTACGCCGCTGCTCCTGTTCGTCTACGAGCCGAGGCCCGTCGTCGTATTGACGGCGGTTTTCTCCGTCTTTATCAGCACCGCGGTGGTGTGGGACTCATGGAGGGAGGCGCGGTGGCGTCTCGCACTGGCCTTGTTGCTGCCTTCGACCGTTGGCATCTTTCTCGGGGCCGAGGTGTTGAGGGTGGTGGACCCGGTCTACATCCGGCTAGCAGTGGGGGCCGTCGTCGTGTTCTCGGCGTTGCTGTTGGTCCGGGACGTGCGGTTGCCGGGGGCGGGGACGCGGTGGGGGCCGGTCGTGGCGGGTTCGGCCAGCGGGGCGCTCTCTACCTCGACCGGGCTCGCGGGGCCGCCCATAGTCTTGCTGCTGGCCTCGCGGGGGCTGCCCAAGGCCGAGTTCAGGAGCACGAGCGCGCTGTACTTTCTGGCCATGAGCCTCGTCGGCCTGCTCGTGCTGGCCGGACGGGGCCTGGTAGGGGGCGGTGAGATCCGGCTCGCCCTCATCCTCGTGCCCGCCGCCATCGTCGGAAAGATGGTCGGGACGGCTTTCCTGAAGAAGGTCTCGGAGCAGGCTTTCCGGGCCCTGAGCCTCGGCATCGTGATCCTGACCGGCGCTTTGGGCGTAGCCACGGCGCTCTGGGCGCTGGCCGGCTAACCCCGGCTCAACCTCCGACCTCGATCCCGACCCCGTGCCAGGCGTTGTTGGCGTAGCCGAGAAAGTTCCAGATCTCCCAGACGGATGCCGGCTGCGCCCCGCCGCCGGAATCGAAGGCGCGAGCCAGGATCCTGCGCGGCCCGGGGGATAGCCGCAGCGTCGTCTCCCAGAACCGCCACGTCCCGGGGCCGTCGTCACCCAGAAGCGACGCCTCATTCCAGTACCCGCCCCCGTCTGCGGATACCTCCACCCGAACAACCCTGCGGTCGCCGCCGGCCAGGGCGTAGCCCCGGACGGGAACGAGCCCCGGTACCACCGTCTCGCCGTTTTCGGGGGTGAGGATCACGCAGTTCAGGGGGATCTCCCCCAGCATCTCGCCCTCCGAGTAGTCTGCGTTCTCGGCCGTCACGTGCGCCGGGAAGAGCTTGTACTCGACGGCCTGGTAGTGGTTGCCGGAGGGTTCCGCTTGCAGGTTTATCCCCGAGAGCCACTTGACGCTGCGGGCTCCCACGTACCCGCCGACGACAACGCGCAGAGGGAAGCCGTGTTCGGGCGTCAGCGGCTCCCCGTTCATCTCGTAGGCGAGCAGCGTCCCGTCTGCCACGGCCCTCTCGACGGGCACGGAGCCGCCGAAGGGCGCGCCGGTGCCGGACTCCACGTCTCGGTCGAGGCCCGTGAAGGCGACGTGCCTGACCCCTTCCCCGATGCCGGCCGCTTCGAGCACGTCGCGCAGCAGGACGCCGCCCCAGCGGGCATTGCCCGCGGCGCCTGTGCCCCAGGCCACCTTGCCGGGTATCGGGTGTACCTCCGTAAGCTCCGTCCGGCGGTTGCCCGCGCAGTAGAGGGTGGCAGTGACCTCGGACTTGGGGAGTTCCTTGATCTCCTCTAGCGACAGCCGGAGCGGGCGCTCCACGAGGCCCGAGACCTCCAGCCGGTACGACCCCGGGTCCACCCCCGGCACGTTCCCGTGGCACCGCACGTAGAAGTTGTCGACGGGTGTCACGAAGCTCTCCCTCAATAGGTGCGGCGGGGTCTCGGCGTTCAGGGGGTGGCCGCCGTGTACCATGAGCTCCGGGCGTTTGCGCGAGGGGCCTGCATCCGGCCTTAGGTCACCCACGCGTCCCGCCGGTCTCCGGGTGGATCGCCCGGCGAGCGGGAACCAACCCTTACGCGCTCCGGTAGAGCTTGGTCATCGTGAACTCCCGGTGGCCGAGCGCCTCGGCGGAGGTTAGGCGCCCGTTCGCGGTGCGGGCGAGGTGCTCCATCATCAGGTCGCCGGCCCGGGGCAGTGTGATCTCGCGGCTCAAGAGCCCGCTCACGTCCACGTCTATATGCTCGCCCATGGTACGTACGGTGTTCGGGTTTCCAGAGACCTTTATGACCGGGACGATGGGGTTGCCGATGACGTTCCCCTGCCCTGTCGGGAACATGTGCAGCACGGCCCCGCCGGCCCCCATGAGCGTGACGTGCTCCGCGGCGGCAGACGAGCTGTCCATGAAGTACAGCCCCGGCCCGTTCTGCGGCGTCTGCGCAGGACCGAGCACCCCGATCACGGGCTTCGTCCCCGTCTTCTCGATGTTGCCTAAAGCTTTCTCCTCTATGGTCGAGAGGCCCCCCGCTATGTTCCCCTGCGTCGGCTGCGAGCCGAGCAGGTCTTCGGACTGCGTCTCGATAAGCTCTACGTAGTCGTCGTAGAGGCTCTGGAACTCCGCCTTGAGCTCCGGCGTTGCCATCCTCTCCGCTATGAGGTGCTCCCCGCCCGTTAGCTCCGAGGTCTCCCCGAAAAAGACCGTGGCCCCGCTCTCGATGAGCTGGTCCACCGCCACGCCCACCGTCGGGCAGGAGGCGAGCCCGGTCGTCGTGTCCGACTCGCCGCACTTGATGCTCACCGTCAGGTCTTCGAGGGCGACCGGCTCCCGGCGCCTCTCAGAGGCCCACTGGACGAACTCCTTCGCCTTCCAGGATGCCCGCCGGACCGTCTCCAGGTCCCCGAAACCTTCGATGGAGAACGCCGCGACGGGCTTGCCGGACGCGGCGATGCCGGCGGCGATCTTCTCCGTCCAGTTGGGCTCGATGCCGATCACGACCACGGCTGCGACGTTGGGGTTCGCGCCGGTCCCGATCATGGTCCTGAAGTGAAGCGCCAGATCCTCCCCGTACTGCAGCCGCCCGTAGGAGTGGGGGAGCGCCATCGTGCCCTTGATGTTGTTCGCCACCGCCTCGCAAGCCGCGTTGGAGATGTCGTCTACCGGCAGAACGACGACGTGGTTGCGCACCCCGACGCGCCCGTTCTCCCGCCTGTATCCGAAGATTTCCATGCCTACCACCTCGCGCTCTTGAGGTTGTGGGTGTGGACGTAGTCGCCCCGCCCGAAGCCGTCCGGCGACACCCCGATCCTGACGCCGTACTCCGTGACGTCTCCGCCGGCCTCGCAGCCGATCACCGCGATCTTGTGCCCCAAGGGGACGTCCCCGCGGGCCTCGACCTCGACCGTCGAGTCGTCGTCCATGTACACCCCGACCACCTCTTCCCCGGCCACGATGTCCGAGGTCGCCACCCCGACGTGGTCGCCCGCCCTATGGATCAGAAACTTGTGCATTCGCCCTCCTCGCGAAACCTACGCACATCATACCCGCGTCTCAGGCGCCGGGCCGGGGCGGG
>CADCUT010000107.1 GCA_902805975.1 uncultured Rubrobacteraceae bacterium
CCTCCGTTATCGTGGAGCGCGTGCGCGACGCGGGGCTAACCCTCCAGGAGGTGCTCGACCTCGACTACGAGGCTTTCATGGACTCCATAGGCCGGGACGTGATCGGCTCCCGCACCCGCAACGCGACCTTGGGCCTCTCGACGCTGAAGAGCGCCATCCGCAAGTACCAGAGGGACCGCCGCGTCCAGGACGAGGAGCGGGCGACCGCGTAGGACGCCGTATCCGGGGCCATCAGGACCGTAGACCGGCCTTCCCCGCGCCGGCCCACAGCGCGTACCCGAGCCAGGCGAGGCCTGCGCCGAAGAGAGCGTGCCCGGCGATGAGGACGGCCTCGATCCCTATCGGGGGCGCGAACGCGACGATCGGGCCCCCGACGGCGAGCAGGATGCCCGCCCCGCGCGGCAGGATGCCCGCCCGGAAGGTCGCGACGCCGAGCAGGACGTAGCCCAGGCCGAACACGAAGCTCGTTGCTATGAGCTGCCAGAGCCCGACCGGCGTGGCCCCGCCGAAGTCGTGGGAGAACAGGTGCTCCCGGCCCTCCATGAGCATCATGGACGTGCCGACGAACGCCACGAGAAAGCCCGCAGACACCAGGCGGCCGGTCTGCGGCCGCTGGCGGACAAAGACCTCGACGAGCACCAGCAGGACGGCTATAAGCGTGACGAAGTACAGGAAGTGCACCGGAACCCAAGCCGCGCTCTGCGGGTCGTCCGGATGCAGGAAGGGGGCGAGCAGCATCGAGGCCCCCGCGGCGACGGCCAGCGGCCCGCTCCATCCGAAGAGCGCGCCGGGTGAGTGGCCGCCCCTCTCTTCGATATCTACCCGTGGCGCCGTGCTCCTGTCGGTGATCATCGCTGTTCCCCCTGTCTGGTAGGCAGTTATAGACCTTCAATGCGTCTTCGCGTGACGGAGGCATGGTAGGAGCGACGGGACTCCGGGGCATCACTCAAATGACGTATTTTTCGCGCCCCGCGCCGAAGGTCCTCCTGGGAGCCACCCTTTGGGCTAAACTGCGCGGCTATGGGAGAGACGGACGACAAAAGCGCCGCGCCGCTTTGGGGCGGGAGGTTCGAGGCGAGCCCGGACGAGGCCTTCGAGCGCCTGAACGCCTCCATCCCCTTCGACGTGCGCCTCGCCCCCCATGATGTCCGCGGCTCCATCGCCCACGCGAAGATGCTTGGCCGGCAGGGGATCGTCTCGGAGCAGGAGTCGGACGAACTGGTCCGCGGCCTCGAGGCCGTGCTCGGGGAGGTGGAGGCCGGGGAGTTCTCCTGGACGCTCGCTGACGAGGACGTGCATACGGCGGTCGAGCGGCGGCTGCGCGAGGTCGTGGGTGGGGTGGCGCTCAAGCTCCACACGGGCCGCAGCCGCAACGATCAGGTGGCCCTCGACCTGCACCTGTTCGTCCGGGAGGCGGCGGATGGGATTCGGGGGGGCGTGCTGGCGGCGATGCGGGCGCTCCTCGAGGTGGCGGAGGCGAACCGGGACGTCGTGTTGCCGGGGTACACGCACCTCCAGCGGGCGCAGCCGATCCTGCTGTCCCATCACCTGCTCGCCCACTTCTGGGCCTTCGAGCGGGACCTGCGCCGCCTGGAGGCCGCGAGGGAGGCGGCCAACCGCTCGCCGCTCGGGGCGGCCGCGCTCGGCGGCACCCCCCACCCCATAGACCCGGCCTTCACGGCCCGGGAGCTCGGGATGCAGCCGCCCGTAAACTCGCTCGACGCCGTCTCCGACAGGGACTTCGCCCTAGACCTGCTCTACGCCTGCTCCGTCCTCGGGGTCCACCTCAGCAGGATGGGGGAGGAGTGGGTGCTCTGGACGAGCGCTGAGTTCGGGTTCGCCGTCCTCGACGACGCCTACTCCTCCGGCTCGTCCATCATGCCCCAGAAAAAGAACCCCGACGCCTACGAGCTGATGCGCGGCAAGGCAGGGCGCCTGATCGGGAACCTGAACGCCCTCCTCATCACCCTCAAAGGACTCCCGCTCGGCTACTCCAAGGACCTCCAGGAGGACAAGGAACCCATCTTCGACGCCGTCGACGCCGTCGTGCCCATGCTCGCCGTCCTCCCGGAGATGCTCCGGACGGCCCGCTTCGACGGCGAGAGGATGCGCCGGGCCGCCGGGGGTTTCGCGCTGGCGACGGAGCTTGCGGACTACCTCGCGGCCCGGGGCGTCCCGTTCAGGGACGCCCACCACGCTGTAGGAAGGCTCGTCAGGAGGTGCGAGGAGCTCTCGGTCTCGCTGGAGGAGGTGCCAGACGACGAGCTCGCCGCCGCGCACCCGGCGCTCGCTGAGTTCCCCCGGGGCCTGCTCACGCCCGAAGGGAGCGTCTCGAACAAGAAGAGCGGCGGCTCCACCTCCCCCGGCTCCGTAGAAGAGCAACTGCGGGAGGCCGGGCGGCTTCTCGACGGCTGAGAGCGCCCGCCTACCGGGGGTTCCGACGTGTATAGTGTTGGCGCTGGTCGGCCAGAACCCGGGAGGGAGACGCAACCGTGCGGATCGTGCAGATGTCGGATGTCCACGTAGGCTCGGGGTTGTTCCGGCAGGACCTCCTGGAGGCCACCATCGAGGAGTCAAACGCCCTCGAGCCGGACCTCGTGGCCGTGGTGGGGGACCTCACCATGGAGGGCTACCGCTGGGAGTTCGAGGAGGCCAAGGGGTACCTCGACCAGTTGACCTGTCCCAACGTCATCTACTCGATGGGCAACCACGACGCCAAGAACGTGGGTTACCGGCACTTCGAGGAGTTCTTCGGCATCAGGGAGGAGTCCTTCGAGATACCCGTGCCAGAGGGTGTGGCGAAGGTCGTCTCGCTCGACTCGACCAAGCCGGACCTCGACGAGGGGGAGGTCGGGCGGGAGCACTACCGCTGGCTCGACTCGGAGTTTCGGGACTGGGACCAGGGGCCGAAGATACTCATGATCCACCACCACATCCTCGCCGTGCCCGGCACGGGCCGGGACGTGAACAACCTGCGCGACGCGGGGGACGTCATGGCGATCCTGCGCGAGCTGAAGGTTGACATGGTCCTCTCCGGCCACCGCCACGTCCCATACGTCTGGAGCATCTCCGGCGTGCGCATCGTCCACTCGGGCACCGTCTCCAGCATGAGGGTCCGTGGCACCATGCCCCCCTCCTACAACGTCATCGAGATCAACGACGAGGCCGTCAGGATAAACCTGCGCGAGCCCGGCAAGGACGCCGACCAGCCCCTCGCCAGCTTCTCCCGCAAACCCATCACTACCAGCGAGTTCTACCCGGACTTCGATCGCTTCGTCCTCTACGACCGGCTTCCGTTCCTCAAGGAGTAGTCCCTGCGTCTTTGTTGCAAGGCATGATGGAGGGTGCCCGGGGAGACGCGGGGGCCGTCGGCGGCCCCTTTAACGAGCGTACGGAGCAGGGGCGGCGGGACGGACTTCTGGTCGCCGCGATCGGGGTGATGAGCGGCGCGCTCTACCTCGTCGGCTACGCCGCCCAGCGGGCCGTCTTCCTCAACGGCCAGAGCGCGAACGTCGCGGGCGCGGCCGTGCGAGGAACGCCGCCGGACGGCTCCAGGCTCGCGCTCGAGCTGGGCGTCTACTGGGGCGTGACGGCGCTCCTGTTCCTTCTCTACGCGCTGATCCTGGTCCTCTGCCGCAGGGGGGGGCTGCGGGACGGGCGGGCGGCCCTGCTGGCGCTGTCCTTCCCCGTGATATTCAACGTGGGGCTGCTCTTCGGGCGCCCTCTCCAGTCGATGGACGCGCTCACGTACGTCGCGCACGGCTTTATGGGGGGGGGCGGACTGAACCCTTACGGCACGGCCGCCGCCGAGATCGCCTACAGGGACGGGACGGCGGGGCTCGCAAGGGAGCTGGCTTCCTTCGGGTGGCTCCCGGTCCACGGCCCGTCGCCCTACGGGGCACTGTGGACCTGGACCGAGGTGCTTGCCGCGTCGCTGACGGGCAGCGTGGCGGGGGCGTTGCTGCTCCTCAAGGCGCTGGTGATCGTGGCGAGCCTCGGGTGCGCGGTCGTGATCTGGAAGATACTCGGCCGCGTGCGGCCGGAGGACAGGCTTCTCGGCACGCTCGTCTACCTCTGGAACCCGCTGGTCGTCGTCGAGTTCGCCGGCGAGGGGCACAACGACGCGGTGATGATCCTGTTCGTCCTCCTCTCACTCCTGTTCACGGTAACCGCGAGGCCCGCGCTCTCGGCGATGGGCGCGGTCGTGGGGGTGCTCGTGAAGTACCTGCCGGTGATCTTCGCACCCGCGCAGGCGATCTACCTCTGGCGCACCAGAAGGAGCACCAGGAGCCTGGCTCTCTCCGCCGCCCTGGCCCTCGCCTACGGCCTGGTCCTGACGGCGGCGCTCTACTGGCCGTTCTGGATCGGCGCCGGCACGTTCGCCGCGGTGCGCCAACAGGGACTGCCCTTCCTCGCACCGACGCCGTCGGGGATCCTGTACTGGCTCGTCCTGCACGCCGCCCCGCCGGAGGAAGCCGCCGCTCTGACGTTGCGCATCCTGGGCGTGCTGTTCCTGCTCTTCGTCCTCGTCGTCGGCTGGCGGGCGCGGGACGCCGCGGGGCTCTTGCGGGCTTGCGCGTGGATCTCGCTCGTCTACCTGCTGGTCGTCTCGGCCGGCACCTGGCCCTGGTACGCGGCCCTGCCTCTGGCGCTCATGGCGCTAACACCGCGCGGCGTCTTCCTGCCCATGGCGCTCGTCGTGACCTTTACCTCGCGCCTTGTGGCCCCGTTCAGCAACCTCGTGAACAACCGATTCGCCGGCTGGGACGACCTCATAGACGTGGCCACCGTGGTCAGCGTGACGCTGCCGCTCGCCGTCCTGCTGCCGCTCTGCGTTCTGTACTGGCGGAGGTCCACAGACGAACCGGGCGGCGTTGGCGGCAAGGCGTGATCCCTTACCCGTAGGGTCGAACCAACGGTCCGTTCGGGGGCGCGAGCGGGTCGGCGGGTGCCGCCCTTACAGGTACTGCTCGGCCATGTCCAGCTGGCCCGTCTTCTCGAAGGCCCGGCGCAGCAGGTCTCGACCCTCATCCAGCTCCTCGTCGGAGCGGGCCTTCGCTTTGATCGTACGGATGGACTCCTCGATCGAGTCCTCTTCAAACGAGATGTCCGGCAGGGCGATGACGACCTCCCGGATCTGGCGGTAGATAAAGTCCGGCTCCCCGGCGTAGGCCCAACTCCTTCTCGCCAGCACCCAGGCCCAGCCCTTCATCCGGATCGTGTTCTCGATGTCCTCGTCTTCGAGGCCGTACATCTCGATCCTGAGCCTGTGCTCGGTGATCAACTCCGGCTTGATGCGCACTGTCGTCGGCATGGAGCTAGTTTAGCAGGAGGCTTCAGGCATCAGGTTCGAGGCGGACGTCGGCCCCCTCAGCGCCCGAGCCACGACAGACACTGCACGTCCCCCGAAGGCCACCCCAGGATCTGAAAACACCACGACCGGCAACGGCGCCGTGGTCCTCACCGGGCAGACCAGCACCATCGGTACCCCGTTGGCGAACCATCGCTTGACCCGATGCTCGCCTGCGCGCCCGAGCATCAAACCACCTGATCAGAAGCCTCTGCGCCAACCCCGCCAGCCCCCACGACAACCGCAAGAGCCGCCGCGAAGTCTCTGCGGCGGCTCTTGCGGTGGGACGTTCCGCTTTTTGCCGGGTTAATTGATGATGCCCTCGTCCTCCAGGTACTGCTTGGCGACGTCCTCGTAGTCCTCCTGTTCGAGGTCGACCGCACCGTTGAGTTGGCGCATCTTGTCCGCGTTAAGGCTGGCCGAGACTTCGTTCAGGATCTTCTTGGCGTCGGGGTTGTTGTCGAGGAACTCCTGGGTGATAACGGGGGCCGGGTAGTACTTCGGCCAGATGTCCTTGGTGTCCTCGATGACCTTCAGCTCCGGGGAGGCGAGCTGGCCGTCGGTGGTGAACCCGATGCCCACGTCGGCCTCGCCCTCCGCCAGCGCCTTGTAGCGGATGCCGAGGTCGTTGACGATCTTGATCTCCTCGAAGTCTAGCTGCGGGTAGTTCTGCTTCATGTTGTCGTAGCCGTCCGAGCGGTTCTGGAACTCGGAGTAGGAAGAGAAGATGAGCTGGTCAGACTCCGCCGCGAGGTCGTCGAGGGTCTCTATGCCCATATCCTCGGCCTCTTTGCTGAGCATCACGATGCCGTAGTTGTTCTCGAACGGCGCGGGCGTGAGCATCTGCATCGGGGTGTCCTTGCGGTTCTTGTAGAACTCCGCGACCTGCTTGTAGGTCTCGTCCGCCGTCTTCGGGTACGACTCCGGCGGCTTCTTCAGGATCGCTACGTAGGCCGTGCCCGTGTACTCGGGGTAAACGTCTATGGTGCCGTCTTGGAGCGCCTTGTCCATGACCTGCTCGGAGCCGAGGTTGAGCTTGCGCTCGACGTTGTAGCCCTCGTCCTCGAAGGCCTGGGCGTACATCTCGCCCAGGAGTATCTGCTCGGTGAACTTCTTCGAGCTAACCGTGATGCTGGGGCCGTCGCTGCTACCGCCCTCACTACCGCCGCCACCGCCGCCCCCGCAGGCAGCCGCGACGAACACCAGGGCGGCGACCAGCGTGGCCGTTACCGCCCGGACCAACATGGTCTTGTTCTGCACTCTATCTCCTGTCATTTGGTTGCTCTACCTCTCTTTTGGGCTATCCGAAGCCCCTTCGGGGTGAACGCGCGTTGCAGCCCGGCGAAGGTGGCCTCGGTGATGACCGCCAGGACCGCCACGGCGAGCGCCCCGGCGAGCGCTATGGCCGTGCTGTTGCGCTGGTACCCTTCGACTATGTAGTCGCCCAGGCCCCCGCCGCCGATAAACGTGGCAAGTGTCACGCTCGCCACGATCAGGACCGCCGACGTCCGGATGCCGGCAAAGATGATGGGCGCGGCTATCGGGACCTGTATGCCGGTGAGGACCTGGAGGCCCGAGAGCCCCATGCCCTTCGCCGAGTCCAGGATCTGGGGGCTCACCTGCCGCAGGCCCACCACCGCGTTTATCAGGATCGGCGGTACGGCGAGGAGCGTGAGGGCGAACAGCGCGCTATCGAACCCGAGCCCGAAGACCGGGAACATCAAGGCCAGCACGGCCAGCGAAGGCACCGCGCGCCCGATGTTGCCGACGTTGATGGCGATGGTGGACCCCGCGTTCGAGCGATGCACCAGCACCGCCACCGGGATGGCGATCAGGATGCCTAAGACCGTCGCGAGCACCGTGTACTCGATGTGGAGGATCAGGTTGCCGATAAAGTCCGGGCGTTGCAGAACTCCCATGAACTCATCCATCTCAGGTCGCCCCCCTCGCCCGGCGCGACCACGGGCTCATAAGCCGTTCCGCCCCGACGAACAGCAGGTCGGCCCCGATCGCGAGCGCGGTGGCCAGGACCGCCCCGGTGATGTACAGCGTCGGGAAGTCGCGCGTGATTCCGTCGAAGATCAGGTCGCCAAGCCCCCCGGCCCCGATGTAGGCGCCGATGACCGCGATGCCGATGACCGTCACGATGGCTATGCGCATCCCGGCCACGATGACCGGCAGCGCCAGCGGCAGCTCGACCCGCCAGAGTATCTGCCGGTCCGTCAGCCCCATGCCTCGCGCCGCGTCCTTGGTCTCGGGCGGCACCGAGTCGAGGCCCGTCACCACGTTTCGGATCAACACGAGCAGCGAGTAAAGCACGAGGGCTATGACGGCCGGCGTCCTGCCGACGCTGAGACCCACGACGAACAGCAAGATCGTGAACATCGAGAAGCTAGGGATCGTGTAGAAGAACCCCGTAACGGCGGTCAGCGGCGGGTAGAGCCACCGGTAGCGCGCCGCGAGTATGCCGAGCGGCACCGAGATAGCGATCGCTATGGCCAGGGAAACGAAGCACAGAAAGATGTGCTGGAAAAAGGCCGGCACCACGTCCTCGGTGAAATTGTCGCCCAGCCACTCCCAGTCTATGAGCCCCGTGTCTTCAGGGGCAAACTCAGCCTGAAAGAAGGCCAGCATGGCAGAGCCGCTCGCTAGACTAGCCACGCGGCGTCCCGGCGCCGTGGCTTATCTCCCTTATGGAGTCGAGCGTTATGGTGCCGCTTGAAGACCCGTTGCTGTCGCCGTTCTGGACCACCACGCCCCTGTCGGCCCCGGCGCCGATGATCTCGGAGAGAGCGTCGCGCAAGGACCACTCCTCCAGGATGCGTGGCAGGTCGTGCCCGTTGCCCGTGGGCGGTTCGAGTTCCACGTCGCCGACCCGCGTGAGCGAGAGGCGCTTGAGGACCCTGTCGCCCCCGACGAACGACTGGACGAACTCGGAGGCCGGGTTGACGAGCACGTTCTCGGGGGTGTCGTACTGGGCCAGGATGCCGCCCTCTTTCAGGATGGCTATCTTATCGCCCATCTTTATCGCCTCGTCGATGTCGTGGGTGACGAAGACGATGGTCTTCTTGATGTTCTCCTGGATGTGCAAAAACTCGTTCTGGAGCCTGTCGCGGGTGATCGGGTCGACCGCCCCGAACGGCTCGTCCATGAGCATGATCGGCGGATCGGCCGCGAGCGCCCTGGCGACGCCTATGCGCTGCTGCTGGCCCCCGGAGAGTTCGGCCGGGTACCTGCCCCTGTACTGGTCGGGCGGGAGGCCTACGAGATCCATCAGCTCGTCCACGCGGCCGTTCGTCCGGTCCTTGTCCCAGCCGAGCAGGTTCGGGACCGTGGCGATGTTGTCGGCGATCGAGCGGTGGGGAAAGAGGCCGATCTGCTGGATGGCGTACCCGATCTTGCGCCTGAGCTGCGTCCCGCTCATGGACGTGTTCGGCTCGCCGTCTATGAGGATGCGGCCCTCGCTCGGCTCTATCAGCCGGTTGACCATCCTCATGCTGGTCGTCTTGCCGCAACCACTCGGCCCGACCAGCACGCATATCTCGCCGTCTTTGATGTTGAACGTGAGATCGTTTACGACCGGCCTGTCGGAGCCGGCGTAGGTTTTGCTTACGCCCTCAAACTCGATCATCGCGCGCTCCTATATAACCGTACGTAGCATTGCCTCCCATGGTCTCTTCTCCTCCTCGGTCCCGTCATAGCGCCTCCTGCGGCGTAAGGGAATCGTTCGGGGAAGTATACGGTACTCTTGTGCCGCAAGTCCAAGCATTTCGCAAACATACTCTTTTCACGGTATATAACGGTGCGCGTGAGCACAAAGACTTACCGGCCCACGATAGCCCTCGCCGGCGGCGGCCATGCCAACCTCCACACTCTTCGACGCGCGGGCGAACTCACCCGTCGCGGCTTCGACGTGGTCCTCGTCGACCCGTCCGAACACCTCCACTACTCCGGCATGGCGACGGGCGTGCTCTCAGGCTCCTACAAGCCCGGCGAGAACCGCATTGGCATACGAAGTCTCGTCGAACGCGGCGGGGGACGCTTCGTGCGGGGCAAGGTCGCTGAGGTGCTCCACCGGGACCGCCTCCTGTTGCTGGAAGATGGCCGGACCATCCGCTACGACGCCGTCTCGTTCTGCCTGGGGAGCGAGACGCGGGGCGGGGGCGGAACGGTGCCCGTAAAGCCGGTCTCCAACCTGGAAGGGGTGAGGGGACGACTCCTCGCCCCTGAGGTGGGCGAACCTTTCAGGATCGCGATCGTCGGGGGTGGGGCCGCCGGCTGCGAGGTCGCCGCCAACCTCGCAGCCCTGGCGCGGGATGCCGGATCGGGGGCGGAGATGACGCTCGTCGAGGCCGCACCCGACCTCCTGCCCAAATCGCCGAAGACCGCCCGCCGGATCATGACGGAGCACCTCCGGCACCTCGGGGTCAGGGTTATTCTGGGCCAACCGGCCCGGCTCGGGAGCGGCGCCGGCCTCATAGATGGGATAGACCTGCGGGCCGACCTCACCCTCGCCGCCACGGGCGTCGCCCCGCCGGACTTGTTCACCCGCTCCGGCCTGGCGACCGGAGACGACGGCGCCATGTGGGTCGACCGCCACCTCCGCAGCCCAAACGAGACCCGGATCTTCGGCGGCGGGGACTCGGTCGCCTTTCGCGGGGGCCGGCTCCCCCAATTCGGGGTCTACGCCGTCCGCCAGGGCCCCGTCCTCTACCGTAACCTCCAGGCCGTCCTGCGCGGGGAACCACTCTCCACCTACAGACCGCAGAGACGCTATCTCTACGTCCTGGACCTCGCCGACGGAACGGGCCTCGCCATCTACGGTTCGCTCACCAACCGCAGCCGCCCCGCCCTGCGCCTCAAGCGCCGGATAGACCGTCGGTTCATGCAGCAGTACGGCTAGTCAGCCCGGCGCTCCTCGACACAGTCCAGCCCAGCTACTCCCATGCCCGGCCGTCGGGATTTCGGCCGAGACGTTGGTCCTGTTGAGAGCGGAGCCTGCAGGGCGAAGCGTGCTGAACGCGGAGGCATTAGCCTGGGCGTGCTAACTCAACCTTTTCTGCCTATGCCGAGCAGGAGGTAGAGCACGAAGTAGAGCGCGACGGCGGTCAGGGCGACCGTGAAGAAGCTGCCAGGGTCCAGGTAACGCTGGAGGGCGGGGACGGCGTTGAGGAGGAGGGCCGCCGGGGACTCGAGCAGCGCGCCGAGGCTGTAGACGGCCCGGGTCACGGTGTTCGCGTTGGCGCCGACGTTGACGTATACCAGGGCGACGTGGATCAGGATCAGGAGTATCACGAAACCCAGGATCGTGCGAATTAGCGACATCTTCTCTCCCTCCCTCCGCGGGCGCCGCTCTAGGAGGCGGCCCGCTTGTGGCTGGAACGGTTCTCTTTCGTGGTCTTCTCGGACCCTTCCGGCACGGGGCCGGAAGGGTAACCCCTCGCGCGTCTGCCCGACCCGTCCTTCTTCGCGTCGCCGAACAGCAGAAAGACGGCGCCCGCCACGAGAAAACAGACCATCCCGACGAGAAAAGTAACAACGTCCCGCATCGCCACGCCCGCGGCGCCTGCGGCACCCGAGACCCAGCACAACGCGAAGAGAACCCCGGCCTCGCGGTTCTTGTCTTCGGAGGCCATATAGACGCCGAGGGCGACACCGGCAAGGCAGATCAGCAACAGCGCGACGCCGATGACGGTAAGGACTAGGCTCACCCCGCAATACTACCCGACGCGCAACCGGTTGACACGACGCCGGTCACCTGCCGGTCACCTGCCGGCCATCGACCGGCGATAGGCTTTCATGGCGTCGAAGAACTCCTCCCAGGAGCGCCCTGGAGACTCGAGCCGGTTCCCGTAGAGCGAGAACTTGTGCACCAGCTCGTGCACCGCCGAAGCGTCGTCCGAGACGCACCCGGGCCGCGCCACGATCAACACCTCCCAGTCCTCCTCTTCCTTTATGTTGCCTATCGCCTCCTTGAGGCCCGGCTTGTGGTAGAGGAGCGTGCCGGGGGCGCCGATGTCCTCGTAGCGGGCCACGATGTCGTGGCCGTTCTGGGCGGCGAACGCCTCGCAGGCCTCCTCCTGTTCTTCGCGGGAGGGCGTCTTTCCGGCGGGGTCCGTGCGGATGTAGAGGGCGGCTCGGGGCACTGAAAATTCATGATAGCACGGCCCTCGTCTGGTATGATTCGGCCTTGCGAAGACACGCGTCGGGACGTGGCGCAGTCTGGTAGCGCACTCGGCTGGGGGCCGAGTGGTCGCCGGTTCGAATCCGGCCGTCCCGACTTTCTCAAGAACCGCTTACGGAGAGGCCCGATACGTTTTGGACACTATCTACCTGCTGCTCGGCATCGTTGGGTTCATGGCCGTGATCGCGGCGTTCTTTTTCGGCGGCTTCCTCGTCCTGGACTTTCTCTGGGGCCGCCGCGGGGGAGACGCCTAGAAGGGCCCGAAGGCCCCGCGCTTTTACGTGATCTCCTCCCTCAAAGACCTCCGCCTCGTGGAGCCGGGGTGCCTCCTCCTGCACGAGGCCCACGATGAGAACCGCCTCGCCCGACTGAAAGAGCGCATCTTATCCGAAGGCGAACAGCGCAACCCCGTCCTGGCCTCGTCCTACGGGGATCGTTACCTCGTCCTCGACGGCGCCCACAGGGTCCGCGCGATGGACGAGATCGGCGCCCGCTTCGTCCTCGTGCAGGTCGTGGAGCCGCCGGAGCGGGCCGAGGGCTGGGGCCACGTCGTCGGGGGCATGGGTCCCCTCGAACCGGACGCCGCGAACGGGCTGGTGCTCGGCGGGGAGGACGGCGATGGCGAGGCCGTCGCCGAGATCGAGACGTCCGGGGGCGAGACCGTCTCCGTCCGGTCGCGGGAGGCCGGTTCGCTGGCCCGGTCCCGGGCCATGTGGGCGTTGCAGGCCCGCTACCCCCATGAGGCGGCGGTGAGGCGCGTCGAGCCGGATGGGGCGGTGCGCCTCTCGGGTGGGGAGGTCCTGATCCGTTACCGCCCTTTCGCCCCGAAGGATCTCGTCGAGATCGTTGGCTCAGGCGCCGTTCTGCCGGCGGGCGTTACCCGCTTCAGGGTGCGCGAGCGCGTCCTCGGCGTCCGCTACCCCCTGGGCATGATGATGGACGGCGAGCCCCGCGTCCGCAACGTCGAGCTGCGAAGGTTCGTCTCGGAGCGTTGGGCCGAGAACCGCGTGCGCTACTACCGGGAGCCCGTCGTCCTCTTTGAGTAGCCGGAACCCTGCGGGGGTATAACCGCCAGCAGGAAGGGTGGGGCGGCCATCGCCGCCCCACTTTTGGGGGATCGCCGATAAGGCCTCCGTTCGGGGGTGTCCCGCGGCGGCGGAGCAGAAGGAGTGCGCGTGATGGACGGAGAGACGATACGGCGGATGGGGAGCCGGGGCGTAAGCCGCCGCGGCTTTCTGAAGATGGGCGGGCTCGCCGGGGCGGTGGTGCTCGGGGGCGGCCTCATGGCCGGTTGCGGGGGCGCAGAGAGCTCCGGCGGGGCCGTCGAGATCACGCTCGGGTTCATACCCGACGAGGCGGGCGGGCTCCAGACCCTGCTCGACCGCTTCAACGAGCAGAACAGGGGTGAGATCCGGGTCAATTGGCGCCAGATGCCGGCCTCCAGCGCCGAGTTCTTCGAGCAGATGCAGGCCGAGCTCCAGTCCGGAAGGTCCACGATGGACATCATCGGGGGCGACGTCGTCTGGCCGGCCCAGTTCGCGGCCAACGGCTACATCCTGGACCTCTCGGATCGCTTTACGCAGAAGATGCAGCAGAACTACCTCGAAGGCCCGATCCAGGCCGTCCAGTACGAGGGCAAGACCTACGGCGTCCCCTGGTTCACGGACGCCGGGATGTTCTACTACCGGACGGACCTTCTGGAGAAGTCCGGCTTCTCCGAACCGCCGAAGACCTGGGACGAGATGAAGGATATGTCAGAGAAGGTCCAGGCGGAGAGCGGGACGAAGTTCGGCTTCGTCTTCCAGGGGGCGCAGGACGAGGGCGGCGTGGTGGACGCCCTGGAGCACATCTGGAACGCCGGGGGAGACGTCCTCGACGGAAACAGGGTCATCATAGACAGCCCCGAGTCAGCCGAGGGCCTGGCCCTCCGGCGGAGCCTCATCACCGATGGCGTGGCGCCGCAGGCGTCTGGGGACTACACCACGCAGGAGTCGCAGGCGAGCTTCACTAACGGCGACGTGGTCTTTATGCGCAACTGGCCGTTCGTCCACGCCCTTCTCTCCGACCCCGAGACCTCCAGGGTAGAGCCGAGCCAGGTTGATATCGGGGCGTTGCCGGTGGCGGGGGAGGGGGACACGAGCTTCAGCGGCCTCGGCGGGTGGAACTTTATGGTCAACGCTGACGCTGAGGACAAGATCGAGGAGATCTGGGCCTTTATCGAGTTCATGTCCGCCCCCGAGCAGCAGCAGACGTTCGCGATAGAGAGCGCGCGCCTGCCCACCCTCAAGAGCCTCTACGAGGACGACGAGGTCCTGAACAAGCTGCCGGTAGCCAGGCTGGGCCAGGAGGCCCTCACGAACACCCGCCCGCGCCCCGTCTCGCCGGTCTACTCGGATATGTCCCTTGAGATGGCCGAGGAGTTCAACGCCGCGCTCAAGGGTGAGGTCTCCGTGGACGAGGCGCTCGCCACCCTCCAGGGGGGATTGCAGGACATAGCCGACCAGGCGTAGAGGAGGCATCAGGTTTCAGGGGTTGTCGTCGGGGCCCGAGACCCGTATTCGCAGCCGGAAATGGACTTCGAGCATCAGCCGCGCCCCCTGATGCCTATGGCCTGATGCCTGATGCCTCCAATTCCGTAAAACCATGTGCTAGGCTGCACCCGTGGCAGAGAGCGGCGGTCTCGACCGGATGGCGAATGGTTTCGGCTTCCGGCCGGGCGTACTCGCTTTTCCGCCCCGCCGCGTTTACCTTGGAGTCCTGCACACCACCGCGGAGGTAGAGCTTTGACGGCCACGGTCGTGCTCGGGTTGGCCTGGGGGGACGAGGGTAAGGGGCGGGTCTGCGACGCGCTGGCCTCGGACGCCCACTACGTCTCGCGCTACTCGGGCGGCAACAACGCCGGGCACACCGTCCGCGTGGGATCCGAGGAGTTCAAGCTCCACCTCATCCCCTCCGGCATCGTGCGCGAGGACGTCGTCTGCACCATCGGCAACGGGGTGGTCGTCAACCCCGAGGTGCTCGTCGAGGAGGTCGAGGCGCTTGAGGCGCGCGGCATCAGCGTCAGGGACCGGCTCAAGATCGACGGCCGGGCGCACCTCATCATGCCCTACCACATCGCCCTCGACTCGCACCGCGAGATAGCCCTGGGCGACGCCCGTATCGGCACCACGAACCGTGGCATCGGCCCCGCCTACGAGGACAAGGTCGCGAGGTACGGCGTCCGTGTGCAGGACATCTCCGATGAGGGCATCCTCAAGACGAAGCTCAAGGCGGCGCTGCGGGAGAAGAACTCGATCTTCGAGAACGTCTACGGCGAGAAGCCCTACGACGTCTCAGAGCTCGCCTCCTGGCTGCGCGGCTTCGAGCCTTTTATCCGGCCCATGCTCTCCGACACCGGCACCCTGCTGCGCGAGGGCCTCGAACGCCGCGAGAAAGTCCTGCTAGAGGGCGGCCAGGCAACGCTCCTGGACAACGACCACGGCACGTACCCGTTCGTCACCTCGTCCAACCCGACGGTCGGCGGGGCCGTTACGGGCTCCGGCATCCCGGCCGGGCAGCTGGAGTACGTCGTCGGGGTGACCAAGGCGTACACGACGAGGGTTGGGGACGGGCCGATGCCGACCGAGCTCTTCGACGAGGTTGGGGAGAAGATCCGGGAGGTCGGCGGCGAGTACGGGACGACGACGGGTAGGGCGCGGCGGGTAGGGTGGCTGGACCTTCCGGCCATAAAGTGGGCCGCCTCCCTAAACGGCATCACCCACTGCGCCCTCACGATGCTCGACGTGCTCTCCTGCGTCGATGAGGTCAAGATCTGCACCGGCTACGAGGTCGACGGGAGACCCTTCGACGGCTACCCGATGCACCAGACCGACCTGCACCACGCCCGGCCCGTCTACCAGAGCCTGCCCGGCTGGGGCGAGGACATCACGGGGTGCCGGATGCGGGTTGACCTGCCGGAGGCGGCCAGGGACTTCGTGGGGTTCGTGGAGGCCGAGGTTGGGGCTCCGTTGTGCATGATCAGCGTCGGCCCCGAGCGCGACCAGGCCATCGTGGAGAGGATCGGGACCTAGCGCCGTGCGGGTGATGGTCGTCGGGAGCGGCGGGCGCGAACACGCCCTGGTGGAGGCCCTGGCCGCCAGCCCCCTCGCCCCGGAGATGTTCGCAGCCCCCGGAAACCCGGGCATAGCCCGCATCGCGCAAGTAGCGGACATCCCCGTGGACGACCTCGTCGCCCTGCGCGACTTCGCGAAAGAGAACGCGATAGACCTGACCGTGGTCGGGCCGGAGTCGCCGCTTATCGGGGGTATCAGCGAGGCCTTCTGGGAGGAGGGGCTCAAGATCTTCGGCCCCTCCCGCGCCGCCGCCCGCATCGAGGGCTCCAAGGTCTTCGCCAAGGAGCTGATGCGCCAGGCGGGCATTCCATCTGCGGACTTCGAGGCTTTTGACCGCGAGGCGGCGGCGCTGGCCTACCTCGCCACCCGCCGCGACTTCCCGGTTGTCGTGAAGGCCGACGGGACCGCCGCCGGCAAGGGCGTAACGATAGCCCGCAACCGCGAGGAGGCCGAGGAGGCCGTGAGGGCGTCGTTCGCCGGCAAGTTCGGGGCCGCCGGGGAGCGGATCGTCATAGAGGAGTGCCTCGAAGGGCGCGAGGCCTCTATCTTCGTCGTTACGGACGGCCACGACATCCTGCCGTTCCTGCCGGCCCAGGATTACAAGCGGGCCTTTGATGAGGACGAGGGGCCGAACACCGGGGGGATGGGGGCCTACTCCCCGATCATGTGGATGGAGCCGGCCACCTACGCGGCCATCCTTGAAGACATCATCCGCCCCACCATCCACCACCTCTCCCTTATAGGGGCGCCCTACACGGGACTTCTCTACGCCGGCGTCATGGTCACCGAGACCGGGCCGAAGGCGCTCGAGTTCAACTGCCGCTTCGGGGACCCGGAGACCCAGGTCATACTTCCCCGCCTCGGCTCCGACCTGCTCGAGATCATGATCGCCGCCGGCGAAGAGGACCTGGACGGCCGCGAGGTAGTCTGGTCGGCGGACAAGACGGTGTGCGTCGTGCTCGCCTCCGAAGGCTATCCCGATACGTCCCATTCGGGGGACGAGATCTCGGGCCTCGACAACATCCCGGCCGGCGTCTACGTCTACCACGCCGCGACCGGGGAGGAGGACGGGACGTTCCACACCGCCGGGGGCCGCGTCCTGAACGTGGTCGGCACCGGCCCGTCCATCATCGAGGCGCGGGCGCGGGCTTATGCTGCGGTCGAGCAGATCCACTTCGAGGGCATGCAGTACCGTACCGACATCGCCCTCGAAGCGATAGAGCTGGAGGACCTGTGACCCCGCGCGTGGGCATCCTGGCCGGAGACGGGGCCGACCTCCCCATACTCGAGCAATGCACCGGGCGCCTGGAAGAGTACGGCATCGAGCACGAGGTGGAGGTCAGGGACGTCCACAAAACCCCCGAGTCCGTCTCCGAGTACGCTGGCACCGCCCGCGAGCGCGGCCTCAGGGTCATAATCTGCGCCGCCGGCATGTCGGCCCACCTGGCCGGCGCCGTCGCGTCCCGCACGAACCTCCCCGTCATCGGCGTCCCGATAGCCTCCGGTACGCTCGGCGGCTTCGACTCCTTGCTGGGTATGGTCCAGATGCCCGAAGGCGCCCCCGTGGCGACCGTAGCGGTAAACGGCGCCGCAAACGCCGCGGTGCTCGCCGCCCAGATCCTCGCGCTCTCGGACTCGGACCTGGCGGAGAGGTTGGAAGGTTGAGCGTGTCCCCGGGGACGACGGTTCGAGACGCGGCTAGGTTCGTCTCCCCGCTGCTGTACGGGGCGAGTTGCGTGTTCGTCTTTGTTGCGGGCGCCTTCGTAGCGTCCTCTACCGCGGTCGTGCTTCTCCTCGAAGCTCTACCTGGAGGCTCTTACCTTCTGGAGAACGCGGTCCTCTCAGCCGTGTTGCTTATCGTCGCCTGCACCCTCATGTTCGCGGTGCTCGACCTCACGACCTACCGGCTGGAGGGATCACGCAGGCCCGGGTTGAGGGATCATGCGCGGCACTGCACGTTGCTCTATGCGGGGATCGCTCTAGTGCTCTGTGCCTTGCTCACGATTCTGGACCTCGAAGCCGGCATGTTGCAGTATGACCTGGGGCTCGCCCTATGTGCCGTTGCGGCTTACGGAATCCTGGTAGACGCCGTTGTTGCGCTCTCGATGAGACGCCTTACCCGCACGCAACCCAGGGACATCACGTGATCGAACGCTACACCCTCCCGGAGATAGGGAACGTCTGGACGGAAGAGGCGAAGTACCGTGCGTGGCTGAAGGTCGAGATCGCGGTATGCCGGGCGAGGGCGGAGCTTGGCGAGATCCCGGCCGAAGAGGTAGAGGAACTGGCGCGGAAGGCGAACTTCTCCGTCGAGCGCATCCACGAGATCGAGGCTGAGACGAACCACGACGTCATAGCCTTCGTGACGAACGTCGCCGAGAACGCGGGCGACGTCGCCCGCCACTTCCACTTCGGCCTGACGAGCTCGGACGTGCTGGACACGGCGGGGGCCCTGCAACTCCGGGACGCGCTCGGCCTTATCCGCGGCGAGGCCAGAGCCCTGACGCTGCTCTTGACGGAGATGGCGCTTGAGCACCGGAGCACGGTTATGGTCGGGCGGACGCATGGGGTCCACGCGGAGCCCATGGTGCTCGGGCACAAGCTAGCGGTGTGGGCCTTCGAGATGGAGCGGAACCTCGGGAGGCTCGCGCGGGCGGAGGAGGTGGCCTCCGTCGGCAAGATCTCCGGCGCCGTCGGCGTCTACGGGAACGTGGACCCGAAGGTCGAGGCGCTTACGTGCGAGGGCCTCGGCATCTCGTCTTCTCCCGCTTCGACGCAGGTGGTCCAGCGGGACCGTCACGCCGAGGCGTTGTCCGCCCTGGCCATCCTGGCCTCGACGATGGAGAAGGTCGCGCTGGAGATCCGGGGGGCGCAGCGGACGGAGGTCCGGGAGTTATCCGAGCCTTTCGGCCGCGGCCAGAAGGGCTCCTCTGCGATGCCCCACAAGAAGAACCCCATCCTCTGCGAGCGCCTCTGCGGCATGGCGCGCCTGATGCGCGGCTTTGCTGCGGTAGGCTTTGAGAACAACGCCCTCTGGCAGGAGCGCGACATAAGCCACTCCTCGGCCGAGCGCGTCGTGCTGCCGGACGCCACCATCCTCGCCTTCTACATGCTCCGCATGACCCGGCGCGTCCTCGGCGGCCTGCAGGTCCACAAGGACAGGATGCGGGACAACCTCAACGTCGGCGGCGGCATCGTCTTCTCCGGCCGCGTCCTGCTCGCCCTGGTCGAGGCCGGCATGACCCGCGACGACGCCTACGCCGTCGTGCAGGGTGCGGCGATGCAGGCCTGGGAGGGCGAGGGCGGCTTCCGCGAGCTTCTCGAAGATCGGGAGGAGGTGCGCGAGCACTTGAGCGGCAAGCTGGACGAGCTCTTCGACCCGGCGCACGCGCTCCGCAACACCCACGTCGTCTTCGAGCGGGTCGAGGACTTGAAGGGGAGGCTGGAAGATGCCTGAGACCCTTCTCTACGAGGGCAAGGCCAAGAGGGTCTTCGCCACCGACGACGAAACCGTCCTGCTGCACCGCTACAAGGACGACGCCACGGCGTACAACGCCCAGAAACGCGGCTCCTGGAAGGACAAGGGCAGGACCAACGCCACCATGAGCGCGGCCATGTTCGCCTTTCTCGAAGAGAGCGGCGTCCCGAGCCACTTTATAGAGCAGGTAGACGAGACGACCCTGAAGACAAGAAGACTGGAGATGCTCCCCGTCGAGGTCGTCGTCCGAAACGTGGCGGCCGGCTCCCTCTCGCGCCTGCTCGGCTTCGAGGAGGGCCGCAGGCTAAGGGCCCCGATAGTGGAGCTCTGCTACAAGAACGACTCTTTAGGCGACCCGCTGCTCAACTGGCACCACTTCCGCGAGCTCGGTGTCTCTGACGAGGACCTCGAGTTCTGCGAGGAGCTCGGCCTCAAGGTAAACGCCGTACTGGCCCCCTTCTTCGACGAGAGGGGTGTCACGCTCGTGGACTTCAAGATAGAGGTCGGGCGGGACGCTGACGGGCGGCTCATGCTGGCGGATGAGATAAGCCCCGACACCTGCCGCTTCTGGGACAAGGAGACCGGCGAGCGGCTGGACAAGGACCGCTTCAGAAGGGACCTCGGCGGGATGGAGGAGGCGTACGCGGAGATGTTGCGCCGGGTTACCACGGAGGTTCGAGGTTCGAGGTTCGAGGCCCTAGGTACCAACATGGAGGACGACGCTTGACGTTGACAATGAGACGACGTTGTACTCCGAGCATCCGCGCGACGTTCCCAGCCGCGCTCCCTGTGCCTGGGAACGATGCCCATGCCTGATGCCTCAGAACCTCGAACCTCAGAGCCTGGAACCTTGAAGATCCGCGTCCTCGTCCGTCCCAAGGAGGGCATCCTCGACCCCCAGGGTGAGGCGGTTCGCGGGGCGCTTCCGGCGCTGGGGTTCGGTGGGGTAAAGACCGTTCATATCGGGCGCCTGATCGAGATGGAGGTCGAGAGCGCGGATGAGGTGGACGCGATGTGCCGCCGCCTGCTCTCAAACCCCACAATCGAGGAGTACGAGTGGGAGGTGGTCTCGTGAGGATCGGGGTGACGATCTTTCCTGGCTCGAACTGTGATCGGGACGCCCTCTACGCCGTCGGGCGGATGGGCGCCGAACCGGTCGAGTTGTGGCACGCGGAGGCTGACCTGAAGAGGGTCGACGCCGTGATCGTGCCGGGGGGGTTCTCCTACGGGGACTACCTCCGTCCGGGCGCCATCGCCCGCTTCGCGGCCGTGATGGGACCGCTTGAAGGGTTCGCCGCTGAGGGAGGCCCGGTCATCGGCGTCTGCAACGGCTTTCAGGTGCTCTGCGAGGCGCACCTGCTGCCGGGGGCGCTTCTCCAGAACACGCACATGCGCTTCGTATGCGACCGAGTCCGCGTCCGCGTCGAGGCGACGAACACGCCCTGGACCGCCGGGTGCGAGGGTGGGGAGGAGCTCACCCTTCCCGTCGCCCACAACGAGGGGAACTTTTTTGCGGACGCTGAGACGCTCGCCCGCCTGGAGGACGAGGACCGGGTCGTGCTGCGCTACCTCGAGAACCCGAACGGGTCGGCCAACGACATAGCCGGGGTCTGCAACGAGGGTCGGAACGTCGTCGGGATCATGCCCCACCCGGAGCGCGTCTCGGACCCGGCGCTCGGCTCGGAGGAGGGGCTGAAGATCCTGCGCTCCGTCCTGGTGGGAGCAGGGGTCTGAACACCCGGGAGACATACACGACCCTCGGCCTCTCCCATGCCGAGTACGAACGCATCCTGGAACTCATGGGCCGGGAGCCGAACTACCTGGAGCTCTCGCTCTTCAGCGTGATGTGGAGCGAGCACTGCGGCTACAAGAACTCTCGCCCGCTTCTGCGCCGCTTCCCGAACGAGGGTGCGAGGGTCTTGCAGGGACCCGGGGAGAACGCCGGCGTCGTCGAGGTCGGGGACGGCTGGGCGCTCGCCTTCAAGATGGAGAGCCACAACCATCCCTCCGCCGTCGAGCCCTACGAGGGGGCGGCGACGGGCGTGGGCGGCATCATCCGCGACATCCTCGCGATGGGCGCCCGCCCCGTGGCGCTGCTCGACTCGTTGCGCTTCGGGCCGCTTGAGGAGGAGCGCAACCGCTACCTGTTCCGCGAGGTGGTGCGCGGCATCGGCGGGTACGGCAACGCCGTCGGCGTGCCGACGGTCGGCGGCGAGGTCGAGTTCTCGCCGGCCTACTCGGGGAACCCGCTCGTCAACGCGATGTGCGTAGGTCTCATCCGGGTCAATGACCTGATGCGTTCGAGGGCGACGGGCGTAGGTAATGCGGTCGTCCTGCTCGGCTCGAAGACCGGACGCGACGGCATCCACGGCGCCACCTTCGCCTCGGACGAGCTTACGGAGGAGTCCGAGTCCAAGCGGTCCAACGTGCAGGTCGGCGACCCGTTCGCCGAGAAGATGCTCATAGAGTGCTGCCTGGAGTTGCTCCGTCAGGACTTGCTCGTCTCCCTGCAAGACCTCGGTGCTGCGGGCATAACCTCCTCAGCCTCGGAGATGGCCGCGAGCGGGGGCGTCGGCATCGACATCGAGGTCGAGAAGGTGCCGAGGCGGGAGACGGGCATGGAGCCGTGGGAGGTCATGATCTCCGAGTCCCAGGAGAGGATGCTCACCGTCGTCGAACCTGAGAAGGTCGACGAGGCGCTGGCCCTCGCCAAAAAGTACGGCATCGGCGGCACGGTCGTGGGAAGCGTCGCGGGCCACGGAGACCTGCGTGTCGTCGAGGACGGCGAGGTCGCAGGCACCGTCTCCGCCGAACACCTCGCCGACGCCCCCGTCTACGAGCGCGAGGTCGTCAGGCCGGCGTACCTGGACGAGGTCCAGAAGTTCAACGTGGCGGAGATCCCAGAGCCCGAGGACTACAACGAGGTTCTACTGAAGATGCTCTCGCATCCCAACCTCCGGTCACGACGGTCCATCTACCGGCAGTACGACCATGAGGTTGGGACGAGCACCGTGGTCGCGCCGGGTGCCGACGCCGCCGTCATGCGCATAAAGGGCACGAAGCGGGGCTTCGCCGTTACGACCGACGGTCGGGGGCGGCATTGCTATCTCGACCCGCGTGGCGGTGGGGCGGCCACGGTTGCCGAGGCGTACAGGAACCTCTCGTGCGTGGGGGCGGAGCCGGTGGCCGTGACCGACTGCCTCAACTTTGGCAGCCCGGAGAAGCCGGACGGCTACTACCAGCTCGCCGAGTGCGTCGAGGGGATGGCGCAGGCGTGCGAGGCGTTAGGGACACCGGTCGTTAGCGGGAACGTCAGCCTATTTAACGAGACGGACCGCGGACCTATCTACCCGACGCCGACCGTCGGCATGGTCGGCGTCTTCGAGGACGTGGGCTGGCACGCCACGTCCGCCTTCAAGCGGGAGGGGGACATGGTGGTAGTGTTCGACGGAAAGATTGGACCGAGAGACGACTCCCTTCTGGCGGGCTCCGAGTACCTGGAGATCGTTCATGGCAGGGTGGCCGGCGCGCCGCCGAAGCCGGATCTCGCCGCTGAAAAACGGGCATCCGACCTGGTGCGGGAGATGATCCGATCCGGTCTCATCGATACGGCCCATGACCTTTCTGGCGGCGGAAAACTGGTAGCGCTGGCCGAGATGGCGATGGACGGCGGGATCGGTCTGAGATACGACGAGACCGAGGTCGAGGCTATGCGCAAGTACGGGCACAGGCTCGAAATCCTCCTCGGCGAGAAGGGGGCTGGGTTCCTGATCGCCTTCCCCGAGGATCGCTGGAACGAGGTGCAGGAGGTTCTGGGTGGCTTCGCCTACGACAGCATCGGCTATACGGGCGGAGATAGGTTCAGGATCGGAGATCTCGTAGACCTGAGCCTGGACGAGTTGAGAGACGCCTACGACCAGGACCTCTTCGGCATCCCGGGCGAGGCCGTCGGCGGATCTGAGGCGGTCGGATGAGCGTGGAGAAGGTAAACCTCGCGGAGAAGTTCTCGCTCTTCGGCGAGCATTGGAGCCCGAAGATCGTGGGCGAGTTGAACGGGCAGCACGTGAAGCTGGTGAAGCTTTTTGGCCCTTTCGTCTGGCACCACCACGACGAGGAGGACGAGTTGTTCCTCGTGGTGAGGGGGCGGTTCAGGATGGAGTACCGGGACAGGGAGGAGTGGATCGAGGCGGGTGAGTTCGTCGTGGTGCCGCGCGGGGTGGAGCACAGGCCCGTGGCCGAAGAGGAGGCGCACGTCATGCTCTTCGAGCCGGCATCCACGGTAAACACGGGGAGCGCGGGTGGCGGGATGACGCAAGAGACTCTGGACAGGGTTTGAGGCACGAGAGGTGGACGTTTTGGACGTAGATTACCGGGACACGGACGGCAAGCCGAAGGAGGCGTGCGGGGTCTTCGGTATGTACTCCCGGGAGCTGGCCGGCGAGCTTGCCCAGCGCACGTACTTCGGTCTGTACGCGCTGCAGCACCGGGGCCAGGAGTCCGCCGGGATCGCCATCTCCGACGGCGAGCGCACGACCGCTTTCCGGGACATGGGCCTCGTCTCCCAGGTCTTTGACGGCCCACGCCTGGCCGCCCTCGAATCCGGCCACATCGCCCTCGGTCACGTCCGTTACTCGACGACGGGCTCCGCCTCCTGGGAGAACGCCCAGCCGGAGTTCGTCGGCCGCGGCGAGGTGAACGTCGCGGTCGCCCACAACGGCAACCTGGTCAACGCACAGGGGCTGCGGGAGGAGCTCGTCGAAGAGGGGTTCCGGTTCAACTCCACCTCGGACACGACGTACATCGCCGCCGCCGCGGTGCGCGAGCTCGAGCGCGGCCGGTCGGTCGGGGAGGCGGTGCGGGAGGCGATGCGCCGCCTGAGCGGCGCGTACTCGGTGGCCATGATCTTCCGCGACAAGCTCGTGGCCTTTCGCGACCCCCACGGCTTCCGTCCTCTGGCCATAGGACGGGTCGAGGGCGGCTACGTGGTCTCCAGCGAGACTTGCGGCCTGGACATCATCGGTGCCACGTACCTGCGCGACGTCGAGCCCGGCGAGGTCGTCGTTATAGACGACGGGGGCCTCACGAGCTACCGTTCGGAGAGCCCGCGCCGGGCCCTTTGCGTCTTCGAGTATGTGTACTTCGCCCGCCCGGACTCCCGCTTCGACGGCCGCGAGGTGGCGGGCAGCCGGAACAGGATGGGCAAGCTCCTGGCGGAGGAGGCCCCGGTGGAGGCCGACGTCGTCATCCCGGTCCCCGACTCGGGGATGATGGCCGCTGTCGGGTACTCGCAGGCGAGCGGCATCCCGTACGCCGAGGGCCTCATAAAGAACCGCTACGTCGGGAGGACCTTTATCCAGCCGACGGACGGGATGCGCCAGCTCGGTATCAGGCTCAAGCTGAACCCCCTGCCGAGCGTGATCGAGGGCAGGAGGGTCGTCGTGGTGGACGACTCCATCGTGCGCGGCAACACGAGCCGCAAGCTCGTCGAGCTGCTCTTCGAGGCCGGCGCCTCGGAGGTCCACTTCAGGGTCTCCTCGCCGCCCATCACGGGGCCGTGCTACTACGGCATAGATATGGACAGCCCCGAGCAACTCGTCGGCGCCAACTACACGGTGGACGAGATACGCGAGCAGATCGGGGCGACCACCCTCGCCTACCTCTCCACCGACGCGATGGTCGCCGCCACGGAGCAGCCCAAGGACCGCCTCTGCCGCGCCTGCTTCGACGGCGAGTACCCGACGGGCGGCACCTCGGGCAAGTTCGTCCTTGAGAACCGGACCCACCACGCGCCCGTCAAGAGCCGGTGACGCCCACGAAAACCCCAACCCCGACCCTCCGCCGCTACGAGCCAGCCGACCGCGAGGCCGTCCGCAACCTGCACGACGAAGCCCTGCGCGACGTCGGCGCGCACCTCGAAGACGGCGAGTGGGACGGCGACCTCGACGCCATCGAGTCCGTCTACTTGCAAGCCGGCGGCGAGTTCCTCGTCGGTATCGTGGAGAGGGAGATCGTCGCGATGGGGGCGCTGCGGCTTGATTCGGACGGGCGAGCCTGGATCACCCGCATGAGGGTCTCCCCGCGCTTCCAGGGCCGGGGCATCGGCCAGACCCTCCTCGACGCCCTCCACCGCCGCGCCGCCGAGCTCGGCTACGATACGCTCCACCTGGATACGACGGTCGGGCAGGTCGCGGCCCAACGCCTCTACGAGAAGAACGGCTACACGGAGACCGGCCGGGGTCGGATCGGGCCGTTCGAGTGCCTCTACTACGAGAGGAAGAGCGGTGCCTGAAGACCGGGGTTCCTACGAGTCTGCGGGGGTCTCCATCGAGCGTGGAGAGCGGGCCGTAGACCTCATGCGCTCCGCCGTCGAGACGACCCACGGCCCGGAGGTAATTGGTGGCCCGGGCGGCTTCGCCGGCCTCTACGCGCTGGCCGGCATGGGCGACCCCGTCATCGCCTCGACCATCGACGGCATAGGAACCAAGGTCCTCGTCGCCCGCGAGATGGGACGTTTCGACTCTCTAGGCGCGGACGTCGTCAACCACTGCGCGAACGACGTGCTCGCAACGGGCGCCCGGCCGCTCTTCTTCCTGGACTACGTGGGCGCTGGAAGGCTGGATCCCGAGGCCGTCGCCGCGATTGTGCGCGGGGCGGCAGGGGCGTGCCGCGAGCTCGGCATCGCGGTCCTGGGAGGGGAGACGGCCGAGATGCCTGGTCTCTACGGGGAGGGAGACTTCGACGTGGTCGGCGTCTGCACGGGCGCTTGCGAGCGGGACGATATCGTTAGCGGGGAAGGCGCGCGTCCCGGGGACGCCGTGATCGGGCTCGCGAGCAGCGGCCTGCACACCAACGGTTACACCCTGGCCCGCAAGGTCGTCGAGGATGCGGGCCTCTCCTACGACGACACGCCCGAGACGCTGGATCGTCCGGTCGGCGAAACCTACCTGGAGCCGCACCGGGCCTACGTGAGGCAGATACAGGCCCTCCGGGAAGAGATAGGGGTGCGGGGGATGGCGCACATCACGGGCGGCGGGCTCGTCGGGAACCTGCCCCGCGCTCTCGGCGGGCTCGGCGCGGAGCTGGACGCGGGGTCGTGGCCAGAGCCGGCGGTGTTCGGCCTGATCCGATCCCTAGGCAACGTCCCCGACGACGAGATGCGACGCGTCTTCAACCTCGGCGTCGGCTTCTGCGCCGTGGTCTCCCCGGAGGAGGCCGAAAAGGCCGCCGAAACGCTCCGAACGACCGGGTGCGAGGCGTGGAAGATAGGGACCGTGGCCGAAAGACCGGGCGTCGGGTTTGCCTGACGGGCTGCCGCAGGGCTCCCGCTTCGCGGTGCTCGCCTCGGGCTCGGGGACGAACCTCCAGGCCCTGCTCGACGCCTACCCCGCGAACGTGGCCGTGGTCGCCGGCGACAAACGGGACGCCTTCGCCTTCGAGCGGGCGCGCCGGGCCGGGGTGCCGGTGGAACACGTGGACCCCGCGGACTTCGCGGGCCGGGAGGGCTTCGACCGGGAGCTGGCCGATCGCGTGGCCGCCCACAACGTGGAGATGGTCGTGGGCGCGGGGTACATGCGGGTGCTCTCGCCGGCCTTTCTGGAGAGGTTCCCCGCCGTGCTCAACGTCCACCCGTCGCTGCTGCCGCGGTTCAGGGGACTTCGCGCGGTGGAGCGGGCGCTTGAGGCCGGCGTAGAAGAGACCGGGGTGACGGTCCATTTCATGGTCGAGGAGGTCGACGCGGGGCCGGTCGTAGCCCAGGAGGCGGTGCCGGTGCTGCCGGGGGAGACGAAGGAGAGCCTGCTGGAGCGGCTGCACCCGGTCGAGCACCGCCTGCTCGTGCGGGCCGTCGCTGATTTTTTCTGGGGAAAGGTGGCTGTATGAAACGTCGGGCGCTGGTGTCGGTATCGGACAAACGCGGGGTCGCCGCGTTCGCGCGCAAGCTCTCGGGGATGGGGTTCGAGATCATCTCGACCGGCGGCACCGCGAAGGCGCTGGAAGAATCGCGCGTGCCCGTGATCGGGGTCTCCGAAGTAACCGGCGCCCCCGAGATGCTCGACGGCCGGGTAAAGACGCTCCACCCGAAGATCCACGGCGGCATCCTCGCCGACCTCGAGAACCCCGACCACGTAACCCAACTCGTCGACCACGACATAGGCCCCATAGACCTCGTCTGCATAAACCTCTACCCGTTCGAGGAGACCGTAGCTAGCAACCCATCCGAGAAAGAAGCCATAGAGCAGATAGACGTCGGCGGGCCCGCGATGCTCCGCGCGGCGGCCAAGAACTTCAAGAGCGTAACGGTAGTCCCCTCCCCCGAGTTCTACAACGAGATCCTCTCCGAGCTCGAGAACGAGGGACAGGTCTCCGAAGAGACGCGCCGCCGGCTCGCCCTCGCCGCCTTCCGCCGCACCGCCGAGTACGACACCGCCATCTCCACCTGGCTCGACGGCTCCCAAGAGGATGCGTTTCCGGAGCGGAGAGTTGTCCGGTACAAGAAAGCCTCGTCCCTGCGTTACGGCGAGAACCCGCATCAGGAGGCGTCCTACTACGCGGAAGAAGGGAGGGAGCATTTGCTCTCCGGCGTCGAGAAGTTGCAGGGGAAGGAGATCTCCTTCAACAACCTCTACGACCTCGACGCCGCCCGTCGGTTGCTCGCGGACCTGACGGACCTCGAAGCCCCGGCCGCGGCCGTGATCGTCAAGCACGCCAACCCGTGCGGCGCGGCGGTGGGAGGGACGGTGGCCGAAGCGTACTCGAAAGCCTTCGCCTCTGACCCGCTCTCCGCGTTCGGCGGCATAGTGGCCGTGAGCGGCGAGGTGGATGACGGGTTGGCGGAGGAGATCTCCGGCGTCTTCACCGAGGTCCTCGTGGCCCCCGGCTACACGCCAGGGGCGCGGGAGATCCTGGCCGCCAAACCCAACACGAGGGTGCTGCAGGGGGGCGCAATCGCCAGGGAGGAGCTCTCGGCCAAGACCGTGACGGGGGGCATCCTCCTGCAGCGGGCCGACGGCGTCGAGGACACCTCCGGGTACAGGGTCGTCACCGGGAAGCATCCCTCGCCCGGGCAGATGGGAGACCTGCTCTTCGCCTGGCGGGTCGCCCGCACCGTCAAGAGCAACGCCATAGTTCTCGTCAAAGATGGGGCGACGGTCGGCGTCGGGGCAGGCCAGATGAGCCGGGTTGACTCCTCGGAGATAGCGGTCAAGAAGGCGGGGGAGAGGGCGCGGGGCGCGGTCGCCGCCAGCGACGCCTTCTTTCCCTTCGCCGACGGGGTCGAGGCGCTGGCGGAGGCCGGGGTGGAGGCCGTCATACAGCCGGGTGGTTCCGTACGCGACGAGGAGGTCGTCGAGGCGGCGAACCGGCATGGCCTGGCGATGGTCTTCACCGGACGGAGGCACTTCAATCACTAGTCCTGCGGAGCGCGAACGGGACGGGAGAGGGCGGGGGCCGCGGGTGGTGCGGATCATGGACCTCGCGGAGAGGGGCGCCTACTACGGGGTCGCGCTCTTCCTCCTGGCGACCATCGTGATGGTCTTCGTCTCGGCCGCGATCACACTTGCCGACGTCGTTGAGCTCGGGCCGCTTGAAACGGCTCTAGAGGTGCTCGATAAGGTCCTGCTCATCTTCATCTTCGCCGAGTTGCTGGGTACTATCAGCACCATCGTGCGGGAGCGGGAGGTCACGGCCGAACCGTTTCTCCTTATCGGCCTCATAGCGGTGGTCCGGCGCATCCTGGCCGTCACCGCCTCCATCGAGCAGAACCTCGGCACGCCGCGCTTCGACGACCTGATCCTGGAGCTAGGCGTCCTCACCGTGCTGGTCCTCGCCCTCGCCGGCGCCCTCTTCTTCGCCCGCCGGATGCTCCGCGAAGGGTGATGCCTGCCACCTTCAAAAGCCGAGGGCGTTTGGTAAACTTTCGCCGAGCCGGGCCAGTAGCTCAGTGGTAGAGCAGGGGACTTTTAATCCTCGTGTCGAAGGTTCGATCCCTTCCTGGCTCACGGGCCCCCATCGTCTAGTGGCCCAGGACACCGCCCTTTCAAGGCGGCGGCACGGGTTCGAATCCCGTTGGGGGCACTGGCTCGGCCGGGGCGATTAGCTCAGGGGTAGAGCGCCTCCCTTACAAGGAGGAGGTCGCTGGTTCGAGCCCAGCATCGCCCACTTCCAAAGTCCCTGCAAACGACGGTATTTCGCGGGCGCGAGTGGGGGCGGGGGAGCGACCCCCGTCCCCTTTTACTGCAACCGCACTGCAACCCGGGCGAAAAGAGCCCGTGAAGGGCTCCGAAGGACCGTCGCGGCGGAGTCGGTAACCGTTATCCGAGCACCGTCTCCATCGCGTCGGCGGCGGTGTCCTGCATGTCTGGGAGGACGTGCGAGTAGGTGTTCAGGGTGATGGTTATGGAGGCGTGCCCGAGCATCTCGGAGACCACCTTCGCGTTGACGCCCTGGCCGAGGAGCAGCGTGGCGCAGGTGTGCCTGAGGTCGTGGAAGCGCACTCTCGCTGGCCCTGCTCTTGGGTGTCGGCCTCAACGCGCAGTTCGGCTGGTAGTGGGCCGACCCGGCGGGGCTTTAGCGATGCTGCCCGTCATCCTCTGGCAGGGTCTCGAGACCCTCGGGGAAGTGCGGGAGGAAGGGGGCAGCCACGGCTGACGGCGGCCGGCACCCGGAAGGGAGGCGCGTCCGCGAGGGGTCGGCCACACGCAGGTTCGCGTGGGCGCTCGTGGGCGTGGTCGTCTACACGTTCGCTTACCTCGCCGCGAAGTACGTGTTCGCGTTTTAGAGACAAGAAGGGCGGCGTGTGAGCGAGCACCACACGGAGAACGACGGCAACGGGAACGGGATCGTCGAGAGCGCTCTACCGGGGGAGGCGTACGCCGCCCTGGCGGTCGCCTGACATCCGAAAGAGACTGGAACCGCAGCTGGCCCCGGCGGCGGTCTTCGCCGGGGCCGTCTCGATACCCTTCCTCAAGTACCCGGCCAACCCTCCCACCGTCGCGGACCCCGCCACCATCGGGGCTCGCACCGCCGCTTACCTCGCGACGGCGCGCTTTCCCTGCTCGCGATCCTGACGGCCTGGTGCGCCTCTAAACTGCTCCGGAGACGAGGGGTGAGCCCTCCCGTTCGCCAGGCGGCGGTGGGGGCGGAGCTCGTGGTTGCCGTGGCCGGGCTGTTCGTGGGTCTCCCGGCCGCCGCGGACCCCGGGGGGTTCCCGACCGGGCTGTTGTGGAACTTCCGGCTTTGGTCGTTGGGCACCCAGGCCGTGTTGTGGACGGCGCTCGGGGCCGTCCTCGGTGCGCTCCGCGAGCGGGCGAACCGTAAGCAGCCGCTCTGACCTTCTAAGGAGATTTTGCGACTTCACGAACGCCGCGCGATCTCCTGTCTACAAGCCTCGGACCAAAACCGAAGCCGCCAATACGCCCCCCAGCGCGTGGGAAACCCCGTCTTCGTCCTCGACGGTGACGACGCCGTCGAGGCCGCGGACTTCCTCCACTCTTAGCACCCGACCGGGTACGAGCCCGCGATCTTGCAGGTGGGTCAAGGCGGGCGTATCCTCGCGGCCGACCCGCAAGATGCGGACGCGGTCGCCGACCGAGGCCCCGCTCAAGGGACGGGAGTCTTCCCGCGCCAGGGTGCCGTCGGCCCCCGGGATGGGAGCCCCGTGGGGGTCGCGATCGGGATGCCCCAGAAGCTGCGCCACGCGCTCGGTGAAGTTGTCGGAGACGGCGTGCTCGAGCCGCTCGGCCTCCTCGTGCACTTCCTCCCACGGGTACCCGAGGTGCTCGAGCAGGAACGTCTCGATCAGCCGGTGCCGCCGCACCAGCCTGAGAGCCTCCGCGCGCCCCTCCTCGGTGAGCGATGCCCCGCGGTAGCGTTCGTATTCGACGAGGCCTAGCTCCTGCAACCGCCTGAGCATCTCGCTGACGGAAGCCGAAGAGACCGAAAGCCGCGAAGAGAGGTACTTCGGCGCGGCGACGCCAGGCCCGGCAAGCCCCCACACGGCCTTCAGGTAGTCGCCTACCGAGGAAGAGAGGGGCTGAGACATCTTGGGTTCGACCATCCCGCGAAGATTCTAGCAGAACGACCTTTCCGCCAAGACCCGCGCCTTCTTGACTTTTGGGCACCCTATATCGTATTTTAGGCAAACCTAGAAAATTTTTAAGGAGAGCTGACATGAAGCGGTCGAGAAAGGCCTTGCGGGTGGCGGCGGGGCTGTCGTCGGTGGCGGCCTTGGCACACGTCTGGGCGATGCCGAGGCACTTTGCGGATTGGTGGGGCTACGGGGCTTTCTTCCTGGTCGTCGCCCTCGCCCAGGTGCGTCGCTATGGGTGCGTGGTTCGGTAGAGGCCCAAGAAGCTCTCACACGGCATTTCGAATATGAGTAAACTTCGTGTTAAATAGACGTGAACCACCGAGTTCGCGCGGAGAGGAGGTACGGGATGGCTCTCGAAGATTACCTGGAATCTGAGGTGGTGGTGGCCGTCGCGGCGACCGCGGCGGTCCTTTCGCCGCGGGTGCGTGGGGTACTACGTCGCGGCGCGGTCTACGGGCTGGCGGGGGTACTCAGGGCTGGAGATGCGATCTCTTCGGCGGCCCCGGCCGTCAGCCAGGGCGCCCAGCAGGCCGCCGCCTCGGCGGCTAGCACGGTCCAGGACGTGGCCGGGCAGGCAAGGGCGACCGCGGAGGGCGCCCAGGATGCGCGAACCACCGAGGGTGAAGCCCGGTGACCGAAGACCAGGGTGGAAGGTCGAGGCGTCCGGCGACGGAGCGGGCCGAAGAGTTGGTGGACCGCGCGGGGGAGAGCGTCGGTCACCTCGCCGCCCTCGCCGGCTGGCGTCTCCTAAGGGCCGCGGCCTTCGTGCGCGAGGGGGCCGAGGACGTGTGGGCCGAGGCGCAGAGCGTTCGGCGCGCGCAGAGCGTAAGCGCCGAACGCCAGGAGGAGCGTTACGCCGGGACCGTCGGCGCCACGGAGCCCATCAAGGCCACCGACGTCGCCCGCCGCGCGGCCGAGAACCTGAACGTGGACCTGCGAGAGGTCACGGGGACCGGGGTGCACGGCCGCATCACCGTCGGCGACGTGAAGAGGAAGAGCAGAGAGGGCGCGTAGACCCGGGGTCGGCTGAGTGCTATGCCGGCCCCTACGGTGCTGCCCGGAACGCGGCGGAGGAATGAGAGGGGTACTCGTGCCAGAGACGCCGGGGGTTAGATGAGCGCGGCCGTGGTCGAGGGGGTCGGCCTCGTCCATGCCACCCCCGGGCGGGTGCGGGTGCGCCTGCCGGGGTGGTCGGGACGCGGCCAGCGCGGGTTGGAGGCGCGGCTGCGCCGGATACGGGGGGTGCTCGGCGCGCGGGCCAACCCGCTGACCGGCAACGTCCTGATCCGGTTCGACCCGGCTGCGACGGACGAAGGGTCCGTCCTCGCGTCGCTGGAGGAGCTGGGGCCGGAGCTCGGCGGTCTGCCCGAGGACGGGCCGGAGCCCCCGCCCGCGCAGAGCGACCGGCGCGCCCGCGACGGGCAAGGGTTTACCGGGCGGGCGCGCATAGCGGTGCGCGGGCTGGACCGCGACCCGCGGCTGGCCCGCCACGTCGTGGAGCGCCTCGGGTCCCGACCGGGGGTGAGACGAGCGATCGCGAGCCCGCTCACCGGACGTGTGCTGGTGGAGTTCGCCGAGGACGAGGTGGCCCTGGAGGACCTCGTGGCCGAGGTCTCCGGCCTGGAGCTGCCGGCATCTCCCCATGAGGACCGCCCGGCCCACCCGCTCGAACCCGGACGGGCGAGGCAGAGCGCGGCCCGTGCGGCCGGCGCCGGTTTTGGGCTCGGTCTGCTCGCCGCGCGGCGGCTGGCCGGCCGCGCGGGACCGCCGGTGGGCAGCGCCCTCCCCACGGTGGCGGGCGGCTTGATCGGCATCCTGCAAGGCTTCCCCGTGCTGCGCGACGGGCTCCGCCGGCTGCTCGATAGGGACACGGCCGACCTCGTACTGGGCGCGGCCGGCATAGCTACCCAGGTCCTCTCCGGCAGCCCGATCGGCCTGGTGCTCGGCGGCGCGGAGGCGCTTTTCCTGCTCTCCGAAGTCCGCTCACGGAGGGCCGCCTGGCGCCGCTACGAGGAGGAGACCGAGGACGCCCCGCCGGCGCACGCGGGGACGGTGGTACGGCTGGAGGCCGGGGAGAGGACCCCGCTCGGCGCGGAGGTCATAGAGGGCACCGGCATCGCGACCGCCCGCGACGGCCTGCCCGCCCCGGTCGCGCCGGGCGCCGTCGTCGGCGCCGGCTCGCGCCTCCACGGCGGGCCGTTCGTGCTGGAGCTGCGCGGCGCCGAGCCGTTCGCGCCGGAGCCCCGGACCGCCCCGGTCGCCCCGACGCTCTACGACCGATACTTGCGGGGCGTGGGCCGGCTCGCGCTGGTGTACGCCGCGGCGACCGCCCTCCTGACGCGTTCCCCCTCCCAAGCCCTCAACGCCCTGCTGCTGGTCAACCCCCGCGCGGCCATCGTGGGCGCCGAAGCCGCCGGTTCGGGGGCTTCCGCGCGGGTGCTGCGCTCGGGAGTGACGGTGGTGGGTACGCGCCCGGAGCGGGGCGTGCGCCTGCCGGGCGTCCTGCTGCTCGACGGGCCCCGTGTGCTGACCGACGGCCTCGAGGTCGGAGACGTCCTTCCCCTGGCCAATACCCACGATAACTCGGGCATCCTCGCGCGGGCGGCGTCCGTCGCCGCCGCGGCCGGGTCGCCGTGGGGGGATGCCTTCCGGAAGACGGGCACGATGACGGCCACCGATGGAAGCTTCGACGGCGAGGTGGCCACCGCCCGGATCGCCGGCGTGGGGTACTCGCTTCGGCCCGTCGGGGATCGGGACCCGGTGCCGCCCGCCGCGCGCCTCCGAAACCGGGGAGATCACCTGCTGTTGCTCCGCGACGAGCGCGGGGAGCCCCTCGGCATCCTTGCGCTGCGGCCCCGGCTCGCGCCGGGCGTCGCGGAGATGGTCCAGGTTTGCCGGCTTCACGGGGTGGAGGTCGGGCTGCTCGCCGCAGGAGACCCCGCGGCATCCGCGGCGGTCGCCCGCCGCACGGAGGTGCCGCTGGTCGCGGACGGCGACGCCGTCGGAAACATCCGGGAGAGGCAGGAGGGAGGAGCACGCGTCGCCTTCGTCTCGGACAACGCGGGCGCCGCGGCGGCGTTTGAGGCCTGCGACCTGGCGATAGGCCTCGCGGACGGGCGCGCCCACCTGCCTGCCCGCGCCGACCTGCTGGCCCCCGACCTCGACGGGGTCGCCGCCGTCGTGGAGGCGGGCGCGCGCCGCGAGAGGGCGGTACGGGACTCGGTCGCGCTCTCGGCGCTGGCCGACGCCGTCGGCGCGGCCTGGGGCCTCCGGGCCCGCCCGGGGGTGGAACGCTCCGGCTTGCCGACCAGCATCTCCGCCCTCGGCGCCCTGGCGGCCGGGTGGGCGCGGCTCCGCGGTGGTGGGCGGCCCCGCTCGTCCGCCCGGCGGGTGGCGGACCCTCGCCCGGAGCGCTGGGGGCGGCTCGGCACGGACGAGGTGCTGCGCGAGCTGGATGCCACGGGGGATGGCCTCTCGAGCGCCGGGGCCGCGGCGCGGCGGCGTCCGGAGCCGACGCCCGCGCCTAACAACAGGCTACTGCGCGCGATCCTGGACCAGGTCCGCTCCCCGCTCACCGGGGTCCTCGCGGCCGGCGCGGGCCTCTCGCTCGTCCTCGGGTCCCCCGGCGACGTGGCCATGATAAGCGCGATGATCGTGGCCAACGCCGCCGCCGGCGTCTGGCAGGAACGCCTGGCCGACCGGACCGCCGAGGCGTTGGAGCGCATGGGCACCGTCAACGCGGACGTCCTGCGCGACGGGGGGAGCGCGACGGTGCCGGCGGACGAGGTCGTGCCGGGGGACGTGCTGCTGCTCGCGCCGGGGGACCGGGTCGCCGCCGACGCCCGCCTGCTCGTTGCCCAGGGGCTGGAGGTGGACGAGGCGGCCCTGACCGGGGAGTCGCTGCCGGTCGCCAAATCGCCCGCTGCGGACACCGACGCGGCTCGCGTGGTCCTGAAGGGAACAGACGTCGTCGTCGGTACCGGACGCGCCGTGGCGGTCGCCGTCGGCCGCGACACCCGGATGGGCGCGACCGCCGCCGCGCTGGCCGACGAAGAGCCGCGGCCGAGCCCTTTGGGCGAGCGGCTGAACCACATGCTGCGCCAGGCCCTGCCCCTGATCGCGACGGGCGGTGCGATCGTGACCCTCTCCGGCCTCCTGCGGGGCCGCTCGCTGCCGCAGCAGCTGGCTACCGGGGCGAGCATCGCCATCGCCGCCGTGCCCGAGGGCCTGCCGCTCCTGTCCAGGGTCGGCGAGGCCGCCGTCGCCCGCCGCCTCGCCAACCGCCGGGCCCTCGTGCGGCGCCTCTCGGCCGTGGAGGCCCTGGGGCGCGTGGACGTGGCCTGCGCCGACAAGACCGGGACCCTGACGGAGGGACGCCTCGCCCTGGGCCTGGTGGCCGACGCCGGCGGGGAAGAGTTCGTCCTCCCCGCCACGCTGCCGTCCGGCTCTCGCCGCGTGCTGCTCACCGCCGCCCTCGCCGGCCCGCACCCGGACGCCTCCGACGCCCTGAGGGACCCGACCGACGTCGTCGTTTCCGAGGCTGCCCGGGACTCGGGCTTGGGAGACGAATTGCGGGCGGAGCGCGACCTCGAGCTACCGTTCGACTCGGCCCGGGGTTTCCATGCCAACGTCGTGGGCGAACGCCTCTGCGTGGAAGGCGGGGCGGAGGCGCTCGTCCCCCGGTGCGACCGCGTGCGTCGCACCGGCGAGGAGCGTCCCCTGGACGAGGCCGGAAGAGGAGAGTTGCTCGCAGAAGCCCGGCGCCTCGCCGAGCGTGGCCTGCGCGTCCTCATGGTAGCCGAAGGCCCGTCCGACGCCGCGCTCGAAGACCCGCGCGGGCTCGTCGCCTTGGGTTTCCTGGGCATCAGCGACCCCTTGAGGCCCGCGGTCCCCGAGGCGGTGCGCCGGTGTCGGGAGGCGGGCGTCCGCGTGGTCATGCTCACGGGCGACCACCCCGCCACCGCCGCCGCCGT
>CADCUT010000108.1 GCA_902805975.1 uncultured Rubrobacteraceae bacterium
AGCGTCGCGCGGGCCCGCAGGGCGGTTTCCCGTGGGAGGACCAGCCGGAGGTCTCCCTGGAAGGGGGCGACCGCCTCAAGCTCTACCCCTACGGCGTCCAGCTCTACGACGCCATGATCGAAGACATCCGCAACGCGAAGAAGTCCATCTACATCGGCACGTTTATCTGGAAGGGGGACGCGGTCGGCCGGCGCTTCGTGGAGGCGCTCGCCGAGAAGGCCCGCGAGGGGGTCAACGTGTGCGTGATCTTCGACGGCCTCGCCAACGCGTTCGTCTCCTCCGAGTTCAAGAACTTCCCCAAGGAGATAAACCTGCTCCACTTCAGGCCGATATGGGGGCCGGAGAAGCTCCTCAACCCGCGCAACGTCTTCAGGTACCACAAGCACATCATGAGCGTGGACGGGGATATAGGCTTTGTCGGCGGCTACAACATAGGCTCCCTCTACGCGGACGGCTGGCGCGACACCCACATCCGCATCGCGGGCCCCGATGCCCGCGAGGTCGAGAACGACCTGGTCGACTTCTGGAACGGGCACCGCAACCCGGACCTCCCGGAGCTCACGCTGGACCGGGAGCGCGCCTGGAACCCGGCGACGATCTTCCACAGGAACGACCCGTACATGAGGATGTTCCCCATCCGGGCGATGTACCTAGAGGCGATAGACAGGGCCAACAGGCACATCTACCTCACGCACGCCTACTTTATCCCGGACCGGGCGATGCGCTCGGGGCTCGTGGATGCCGTGAAGAGGGGCGTTGACGTGCAGGTGCTCGTGCCCGAGAACTCGAACCACGTCACGGCTGACTGGCTCGCCCGGCGCCACTTCAGGGAGCTTCTGGAGGCGGGGGTGAGGATCCACCTCTACAAGCACATCATGATCCACTCAAAGACCGCCACGATAGACGGCGTCTGGTCCACGGTCGGCACGGCGAACATCGACCGCTACAGCCTGCTCGGCAACTACGAGACGAACCTGGAGGTCTACTCCCCGGACCTCGCCGCCCAGATGGAGCGGATGTTCGAGCTCGACAAGACGAACGCGCGTGAGATCACTGCGGAAGAGTGGGATCAAAGGCCCCTCCCGGCGAAGGTCGTCGAACGCGTCCTCGCCTCCCTGAGCCCGTTGGTTTAGAGGTTCTAGGTTCGAGGTCGCCCCTTCGGGGGCTTTTAGGTTTGAGGGGCGCATCGTCGGAACCCTACCTCGAACACGCACCCCTGAAGCCTAGAACCTCTAACCTGAATCCAAGAGCTTCCGTTCTCGGCGGCTAATTACCTCTCTGTATAATGTCGATTAATCGGGATCGGGTTTTCGACGTGGACGGAGGATTGATTGGCGCGCTGGCGGTTTCTTGAGCCGGACGAAGGGGTGGTGGAGGACCTCGCCCGGGAGGCGGAGGTCGACCGCCTGTGCGCCCGCGTCCTGGCGAACCGGGGCGTGCCGCCGGAGGGTGCTCCGGCCTTCCTCGCGCCCTCGCTGAAGGCCATCGGGATGCCCGAGGAGGACCCGTGGGGGGTGGGTGCCCGGCGGGTGGCCAAGGCGATAAAGTCCGGCGAGCGTATCGGGGTCTTCGGCGACTACGACACGGACGGGCTCACCTCGGCGGCCGTGCTGTACCTGGCGCTCTCGAACTACACGCAGAACGTGGTCGTCGCCCTGCCGACCCGGCAGAAGGGCTACAGCCTGCGCGAACCCTACGTGCGCGACCTCTTCGCCGAGGGGGTCGACCTGCTCATCACGGCCGACTGCGGCATCTCCAACCGGCGGGAGGTGGCTCTGGCGAACGAGCTCGGGATGGAGGTCGTCGTGACCGACCACCACATCCCGCCCGAAGACCCGCCCGATTCGGCCGTCGCGGTCCTCGACCCGAAGCTCTGGGACCCGGACGACCCGCTCGCCGGCGTCGGGGTGGCCTGGAAGTTCGCCTGGGCCGTCGCCCGCGAGCTCGGTGATGCGGAGGGCAAGAAGAGGCTCGGGCGCCTGCTCGACCTCGTCTGTGTCGGGACCGTCGTGGACATCGCGCCGCTTGTTGGGGACAACCGGGCGCTCGCGATGATGGGCCTCAGGCACATTAACCGGGGGCTCGTGGGGGGGACGGCGAGGGCCGGCATCGAGGCGCTCGTCAAGGTGGCTGGGGTGAGGGGGGAGCTCAACGAGGAGGACCTCGGGTGGAGGCTCGGGCCCAGGCTCAACTCCATCGGCAGGATCAAGAACCCCCGCCCGGCCCTCGACCTGCTGCTTACGCAAGACCCAAGGGAGGCGAACCGCATCGCCTGGGAGCTAAACGGACTGAACTCCGAGCGCCAGCGCCGGACCCGCTACGCCGTAGAGCGGGCGATGGAGGAGGTCGACCCTGACCAGGACTTCAAGGTCGTCGTCACGGACGAGACCGGGGGACTCGCCGGGCTGGTCGCCGGCAGGGTCGCCGGGGCGACGGGGAGGCCCGCGGCGATTCTCAACAGGAGGGCTGACGGCTCCTACGGCGGCTCGGCGCGTGCCGGTGAGACGGACGTGGACCTCTACGGCGCCCTCTACTCCGTCAGGCACATGATGGGCGAGTGGGGCGGCCACCGCAAGGCCGCCGGCCTCTCCGTGAACCCGGGGCGGTTCGACGAGTTCGTCTCAGGCCTCAACGAGGCGGTGCGGGCGCAGCAGGCCGAGGACCCCGAGGTCTTCGTCCCAGCGCTAGAAGTCGACGCGGAGATAGCGCTGGACGAGGTTCAGAACGGTCTGCTCGACTGGCACGAGAAGCTGGCACCTTTCGGGAGCGGCAACCACAGGCCCGTCTTCGCGAGCGAGGGGCTTAGGATCGAGGGTACGAGGCAGCTCTGGGAGGGCATGAACCTCGTCAGCCTCGCCGGCGGGGTGAAGGCGAGGATGGCGGGTGAGGCCGACGGGTTGCCGGACGGGCCTTTCGACGCCGCGTACACCGTCTCCCGCAGCCGGTACTCGGGGCGGGCGGAGCTAGAGATACTGGATCTGAGGTAGTGGCTTCCAACGCCGTCGGGGTGGACGTGGGGGGGACCAAGATAGCCGCCGGCGTCGTCTCACCGGAGGGCGAGATCCTCGCGGAGGTCCGCTACCCGACGCCGCACTCCCCGGAGAAGCTCGTGGAGACGATAGTGCGGTCCATAAGGGAGGTAAGCGACGGCCACGAGGTCGGCGGGGTCTGCCTCGCCGTGCCCGGCCACATCTTGGCCCAGGAGAACAAGGTCGTCTTCTCCGCCAACCTCCACGCCATCGAGGGCATCCCGCTAAAAGACGAGGTGGAGCCTGAGATAGGCGTCCCGCTCACCATCGAGAACGACGCGAGCGCCGCGGCGTGGGGGGAGTTCCGGTTCGGGGCGGGGAGCGAGGTCGACCACCTCGTCTTCATAACGCTCGGGACGGGGATCGGGGGCGGCGTGATCTCGCACGGCGTCCTCCTGCGCGGCGCCCAGGGGTCTGGTGGGGAGCTCGGCCACGTTACCGTCCACGCAACCGGCCCCCGCTGCGCCTGCGGCAACCGCGGCTGCCTGGAGGCGCTCGCCTCCGGCACGGCCATAGGCCGCCGCGGCAGGGCGGCGGCCGTCGAGAAGCCCGAATCCGCCCTCGGACGCATCGCCGCCAGGCGCCAGGTGCTCGGCGAGGACGTGACGGAGCTCGCCCGGGAAGGGGACGAGGCGGCCATCTCCGTGCTCGAAGAGACGGGGGTGTGGCTCGGCATCGGCCTCGCCGGGTTCGTCAACGTCTTCAACCCCGAGGTTGCGGCCGTCGGGGGCGGGGCGATGGCGGCGGGGGACCTGATCCTGGCCTCCGCCCGACGCGAGATGCGCCTGCGGGCCCGCCCCCCGTCCCGCGACCTGGTCGAGGTCCAGGTCGCAACTTTGGGCCCCAAGTCCGGCCTCCTCGGCGCCGCCGCCCTCGCCCGGGACGAGTCTGGCGCGTACGTGCTCGGCGAATAGGCGATGCCCCTCGCCGTCGTCCCGACCCCCATAGGCAACCTCGAAGACATCACCCTCCGCGCCTTGCGCTACCTTCGAGAGGCCGACCTCGTCGCGTGCGAGGACACCCGCCGCACGGGGCGGCTCCTCGCCCACTACGAGATAAAGAAGGCCCTCCTCGCCCTCCACGAGCACAACGAGGATCGCCTATCTGGAGAGCTCGCCGAACGCGCGCGGACGGAGCGCGTAGCCCTCGTCTCCGACGCGGGGATGCCCCTGGTCTCGGACCCCGGCTACCGGCTCGTCGCGGCCTGCATCGAGGGGGACGTCGAGGTCGAGGTCCTGCCCGGCCCGTCCGCGCCGGTGACGGCGCTCGTCGCCTCGGGACTCCCCACGGACGCCGTCGTCTTTCTCGGTTTCCCGCCGCGCAAAGGGAAGGAGCGGGCGGAGCTTCTGGCCCGCATCGTTCGGGAGCGTTCCACCTTCGTTCTCTTCGAGTCGCCGCACCGGCTGGCGAAGACGCTGGGGGACCTCTCCCCGGAGGCGCCAGTCGCCGTTTGCCGGGAGCTCACCAAGCTGCACGAGGAGGTCTTCAGGGGCACGGCCGGGGAGGCGGCGGAGCACTTCTCTGGGCCCGTGAAAGGGGAAGTGGTCTTGGTGGTGGGGGGAGGGACGGATGCGGCTCCGCCCAGCCTCGAAGACGCCGTGGAGCGGGCGCGGGGTTACGTGTCGGGGGGGGAGGCGCCCTCGCGGGCGGCGGCGCGGGCGGCCAGGGAGACGGGGCTGAAGAAGAGGGACGTCTACGAGCGCGTCGCGAAGGACTAAGGAGGTTGGGCCCGGCATCGCCTGGCGGCCTCCCTCTGTATAATGCGGCCCGCTGACGTCTCTCGGGGAGAAGGGATAGGCGCCATGTTGGTCGATTCGCACACGCACCTGCTGCGGCTTGAGATCTCGCCGGAGGACGCGGTGAGGGAGGCTGGCGAGGCCGGGGTCGGGGCGGTAGTGAACATCGGCACCGAGGTCGAGGACTCGCGGCGGGGTGTCGAGCTCGCGGCCGTGCTGCCCAACGTGTACTCGACGGCAGGTATTCACCCGCACAACGCTGGGACCTACACCGCCGCCGACCTCGAGGCGCTCGCCGAGCTATCTGAGATGCCCGGGGTCGTGGCGCTCGGGGAGGTGGGGCTCGACTACTACCGGTCCGAGTGGTCCAGGGAGGTGCAGCGGGCCCTGTTCGAGGACGCCATCTCGCTCGCGAACGACACCCGCCTGCCGCTCGTCATTCACTCCAGGCAGGCCTTCGCGGACACGATGGCCAGCCTCGGACGCGCCCGCGTGCCGGTCGTCCTCCACTGCTTCGAGGGTGGCGACCGGGAGATCAGGGAGGCTACAGAGCGCGGCTACTTCGTCGGCCTCGCAGGCAACATCACCTACAAGAACAACGAGACGGCTAGAGTGCTCCGTCTCATAAACGAGGACCGCATCCTCGTCGAGACCGACGCCCCGTACCTGAGCCCCCAGCCCGTGCGCGGCACGAAGAACGCGCCCAAGAACGTCGCCCACACGGCCCGCTTCGTCGCCGAGAGGCTCGGGATGGAAGACGAGGAGTTCGCCACCCTCACCACCCGCAACGCCCGAAACTTCTACGGGCTCCCGCTCGAAGTGTGAGCCAGGGTGCCTGATCCCTCAAGACCCAAGAAGAAGCTCGGCCAGCATTTCCTCAAGGACCCGAACACGGCCAGGATCGTCGCCTCCGGCGTCACCGCCGACGACGTGGTACTTGAGATCGGCCCCGGACGGGGCTTTCTGACGGGCTTCCTGGCCGAAAGGGCGAGGCTCGTCCACGCCGTCGAGCTGGACCCCGACGTCCTGCCCGCGCTGCGGCAGGCCGTCGGCGACCGGGGCAACGTCCGGGTTCACGAGGGCGACGCCCTGCGCTTCAACTATTCTTCCCTCGACCCCGCCCCGAACACGATGGTCGCCAACCTTCCGTACAACGTGGCCTCGCCGCTCGTGCTGATGTTGCTGGAGAGGGTGGAGGGCCTGCGGACTTTACGGTTCATGGTGCAACTGGAGGTGGCGCGCCGGATGGCGGCGGTGCGCGGGACGAAGGACTACGCCTCCTACGCCGTACTCGTCGGGCTGCTGGCGGAGGTGAAGATCCTGCACAAAGTCCCGCCGACGGTCTTCGACCCGGCGCCCCGGGTACACTCGGCCGTCGTGGAGATGGTGCGAAAAGATCCGCCGGATGATTACGACCGGGTAAAGGACGTGGTGATCGGCGCGTTCAGGAGCCGCCGCAAGCGGCTGGTCAACAACCTGCCGGAGCCGGCCCGCGCCGGGGCGCCGCGGGTCCTGCTGTCCCTCGGGTACGGCCCGGACGCGAGGGCGGAGGAACTCTCCTCCCAAGACTTCACAGCGCTCTGCCGGGCGCTGTCCTGGGCGCTTTGATGCGAGAGATCCGCCTCAAAGCATACGCCAAGGTCAACTTCGCCCTCGACGTCGTCGGGGTCCGCGCCGACGGCTACCACGAGCTTCGAACCGTCATGCAGAGCATCTCGCTTTCCGACGAGGTGGCGGTGGAGCGTATCGGCGTCGGGTTCGAGCTGCGGGTCGCGCCGGAGAACCCCGAGATCGGGCCCCGCGAGAAGAACACCGTCTACCGGGCGTGGAGGCTCCTGTGCGACCGGCTCGGGGAAGAGTTGCCGGTCAGGATCTCGCTGCGCAAGAACGTCCCCGCCGGCGCGGGCCTCGGTGGGGGCTCCTCGGACGCCGCGGCCGTCCTGCGCGGGCTCGATGAGCTGTTCGGTCTGGGCCTCTCAGTCGAGGAGCTGCGTGGCGTTGCGAGGGAGATTGGGGCCGACGTCCCTTTCTGCGTCTCGGGCGGGACGGCGCTCGGCGAGGGGGTGGGGGAGATCTTGAGCCCCGTCCCCCCGCCGCCGGACCACCGCCTGCTCGTCGTGAAACCGCGCCCCGGGGCCGACACCGCTGAGGTCTACCGGGCCTATGATGCGGGCCCCGCCGGGGGGGGCGCGGCGGACCGCGTGATGAACGCCCTGCGTTCGGGAGACCTAGCCGGGCTTGCCGGCGCCTTGGGCAACGACCTCGCGCCGGTCGCGAAGGCCATGGTGCCGGAGGTGGCCGAGCTGGAGCGCGGCCTGCTCGAAGCCGGGGCCGTGGGGGTCTCGATGACGGGCAGCGGGACCGCCGTCTACGGTCTGTTCCGCGACGAGGACGTGGCCCTGAGGGCGAGCGAGAGCATAGACGCCCCCTTCGCCAGCGTCTGCGCTCCGGTCTCCCGCGGTTCGGAAGTAGTCTAGCCTGGAGATACGGTTCCCCGTGTCGGTGAAAGGAGTGATCCTAGACGGGGGCGGGGTCGTCTTGCTCCGGAATGGGCGCGGGGAGTGGGAGCTCTGCCGGGCGGCAGGCTGGAGGCCGGCGAGAGCCCGGAAGGATGCGTCGTCCGCGAGGTCCGGGAGGAGTTGGGTCTCGCCGTCGAGGCCGGACTCCTGCTCGACGCCTGGGTCTACGAACCTCTGCACGAACGCCGCGTGCCGGTGCTGGGCTATGGGTGCCTCGTGGGGGATACCAATGGGATGTCGCGTAGTGCGGAGCACACCGCCCTGAGGACGCTCGGGGAGGACGAGCTAGAAGAGATCGACTTGCCCGCAGGATACGTACGGGCCGTGCGGGTTTGGGCCGGATGGAGTCCGTCCGGGCGGTCCCGGGTCCTGACGGCCCATAGGGGCTTCGGTATACTTGCGGCGTCGCGAGGCGGCCAAGTTTTTTGGGGCGTGGCCAAGAGGCAAGGCACCGGGTTTTGGTCCCGGGATCGCAGGTTCGAATCCTGCCGCCCCAGCCCCGGGCGCGACGGGTGGCTAGATTAAGGAGAAGCGCCAACCGATGTCCGAGAGCTCGCCGATCTTCGCCGTGGTCCTGGCCGCCGGCAGGGGGACCCGGATGAAGTCCAACCGGGCCAAGGTCCTGCACACCCTGTGCGGCGTACCGATGGTCAACTACGTTATCGAGGCTACCAGGCCCCTCCTCCCGGAGGGGCTCTTTGTCGTGGTGGGCCACCAGGCCGAACTGGTCGAGGCGGTGCTGCCCCCGGACGCGACACCCGTGCTTCAAAAAGAACAGCGGGGCACCGGGGACGCGGTGCGGGTCGCCCTCGACGCGCTTGAAGGGCGGAAGGACGGGGTGTTGCTCGTCGTGAACGGGGACGGGCCCCTGATCTCCGACGGAACCCTCGGCGAGCTTCTGGAGCGTCATCGCTCGGCGGGGGTCGGGGCGACGGTGCTCGTGGCGAAGCTCGAAGACCCGAGCGGGCTGGGGCGGGTCGAGGAAGAGGCCGGGGTCGTCAGGATCATCGAGGAGCGGGACGCGGGCGAGGCCGAGCGGAGGAACCGGCTGGTCAACCTCGGGTTGTACGCCTTCGAGCTGGCGGAGATCCGGGAGGCCATCGCGGGCCTTGATTCCGGCAACGACCAGGGGGAGCTTTACCTGACGGACGTTCTCGAGACCATCGGGCGGAGGAGCCGGGCGGTCACGTACAGGCTGAAGAACCCGGAGGAGGCGAACCTCGTCAACGACCGGGCGCAGCTCGCGCGGGCGGAGGAGATCCTGCGCCGCAGGATACTCGACGCGCACATGAGGGAAGGGGTGACGGTCAGGGACCCGGCGAGCACCCACATCGAGGCGACCGTCGAGATCGGCCGCGACACGGTGATCCTGCCCGGCAGCTTGCTGCGCGGCGCCACGAAGATAGGCTCGGACTGCGTGATAGGACCCTCGGCGGACCTGCTCGACACGACGGTCGGCGACGGCGCCCAGGTCGAGCACTCCGTCGGGCGGGGTGCTACGGTCGGCGAGAACGTGAACGTCGGGCCCTACACTTTCCTGCGGCCGGGTGCGGTGCTCGAGGCCGGGTCCAAGGTCGGCGCTTACTGCGAGATCAAGAACACGCGGGTCGGCCGGGGGAGCAAGGTTCCGCACCTCTCGTACATCGGGGATACGGAGATAGGGGAGGGGGCGAACCTGGGTGCCGGGACCATCACCGCCAACTATGACGGCGAGAACAAGAGCCGGACCAGCATCGGGGACGGGGCCTTTACGGGCGTGAACACCAACCTTATCGCGCCGGTTACAATCGGGGCGGACTCGTACACGGGGGCGGGGAGCGTCGTGAGCAAGGACGTGCCGCCGGGCAGGCTCGCCGTTGGGGCGCCTGCGCGCGCGATCAAGGAATCACCGCAGAGCCGGAGAAAGAGAGCTATGGAAGACGAGAAGGGGGACTAGCGCGGTGATGCAGAACGGCCACCTGACGCAGAACACGGAGAAGCGGCTGATGATCGTCAGCGGCCAGGGATACCCGGAGCTTGCCGAGAGAATAGCCGACAAGATCGACCTGGACCTGACCGGGGTCGAGCTCGTCAAGTTCCCCGGCGGCGAGCTCTACGCGAGGTATCTTGAGAGCGTGCGCGGTGCGGACATGTTTATCGTCCAGTCCCTCTGCGACCCCGTCAACGAGAACCTGATGCAGCTGCTCATCATGATAGACGCGGCCAAAAGGGCGTCTGCCAAGCGCATCGTCGCCGTGCTCCCCTGGTACGCCTACTCGCGCCAGGACCGCAAGACCAAACCGCGCGAGCCCATAACGGCGAGGCTCATCGCCAACATGATCCAGGCCGCCGGTGCCGAGCGCGTGATGACGATGGACCTTCACACGGGCCAGATCGAGGGCTACTTCACCTTCCCCGTCGACCACCTGACGGCGATGCACACGTTTGTCGACTACTTTGTGGACCAGGGCTTCAGGGACGCCGACGACGCGGTCGTGGTGGCCCCGGACACGGGCGAGGTGAAGGTCGCCAAGCAGCTCGCCGGACACCTCAGGTTGCCGTGGGCCATCGTTAACAAGATGCGCGACAGGCCCGACCGCTCCGAGGTGACGCACGTCATCGGCGACGTCGCGGGCAAGCGCGTCCTCATGATCGACGACATCATCGCCACCGGCGGGACCCTGGTGAACGCCGCCGCGCGCCTGGTCGAGGACGGGGCGACGGAGGTCCGGGCGGCGGCGACGCACGGCGAGTTATCTGGTAACGCGTACGAGAAGATCGAGGAGTCCCTGATAAAAGAGGTCGTCGTAACCGACACGCTTCCCTTGAAGAGCGGCCGGCCGCGGTCTAAGATCAAGACGCTTACTATCGCACCGATCCTCGCCAGCACGATAAAGAACGTCTTTACGGACGAGTCCGTGA